>NZ_JAGXJG010000001.1:0-129498 GCF_019091725.1 Cellulomonas sp. GbtcB1
GGGCGCCGCGGCAGCGGGCGCGGCGTCGGCGGCCGGCGCGACCTCGGCGGGCGCAGCCTCGGCAGCAGGCGCACCGGTCTCCGCCTCGGCGGCGGCCTCTGCCGCCTTCTGCGCGGCGGTCTTCCGCGGCGCCCGGCGGCGCACCGGCTTGGCGGGCGTCTCCTCCGCGGGTGCGGCGGCCTCCGCGCCGTCGCCGACCGTGAAGTCCAGCGTGTCGGCCGCGGGCTCCGCGGCCTTGGTGGCCCGCGTGGCGCGGGTCCGGGTGGTGCGCTTGCGGGCGGGCGCGGCGGTCTCGGCCGGCGCGTCACCACCCGTCTGCGCTGCGGTGGTGGTGCTGTCCGAGGTGTTGTCGAGCGTCACGCGCGGTGCTCCTGCACGCCCGGGTACGCCGGCCACACGCTCGGCGCCCATCGGGCCGTCGGTCGTCGCTCGCGGGTCCGCGGCGACGGAAGTCGTCGGTGTCGGCCGCTGCACGGGCGTTCGGCGCCATCGCCTGCCTGGCCGCGCGATCCCCTGGGTCGGGGTCGGCCGGCCGGCGGCGCCTGGCAGCGCGATGCGCTGGTGCGGCGAGCACGGTGGCGCCCGGGGTGTGTGGATCCCGGGAGACCGCAGTCAGTATCGCACAGAGGTCCGCGGGACGTGCGGTAGGTCACGCTCGTGAAACCAGTCACAACGAGACGACATCGCGTCAGATCGCGGGACCTTTGTCCTACGCTTGTGAATCGGGGCGCAATACCGTCGACGAGCGGCCCTGACCTGGGCCGTTCGACCCCCTCCCAGTCAGTCGCGCCCCCACCACCACTCGCCTCAGCACCTGGACGGACACCCCCGTGGAAGCCCTCGACCTGGCACGCTGGCAGTTCGGTGTCACCACCGTCTACCACTTCATCTTCGTCCCGCTGACGATCGGTCTGACCCCGCTCGTCGCGATCATGCAGACCATCTGGGTCCGCACCGGCAACGAGACCTGGCTCCGCCTCACCAAGTTCTTCGGCAAGCTCATGCTGATCAACTTCGCGATCGGCGTGGCCACGGGCATCGTGCAGGAGTTCCAGTTCGGCATGAACTGGTCCGAGTACTCCCGGTTCGTCGGCGACGTCTTCGGCGCCCCGCTCGCCATGGAGGCCCTCGCCGCCTTCTTCGTGGAGTCGACGTTCCTCGGCCTGTGGATCTTCGGCTGGGACAAGCTCCCCAAGAAGATCCACCTGGCGTCGATCTGGGCGGTCGCGATCGCGACCAACCTCTCCGCCTACTTCATCCTCGCCGCGAACTCGTGGATGCAGCACCCGGTCGGCACGACGTTCAACACCGAGACCGGCCGCGCCGAGATGACCGACGTCGTCGCGGTGCTCACCAACAGCACGCTGCTGGCGGCGTTCCCCCACACCGTCACCGCCGCGTTCCTCACCGCCGGCACCTTCGTCGCGGGCATCGCCGCCTGGTGGATGGTCCGGCTCGTGCGCAACGGCGACAGCGAGAAGGCCCGCACGGTCTACCGCCCGGCCGTCATGCTCGGCGTGTTCACCATGCTGATCTCGGGCGTCGGCCTCGGCATCACCGGCCACGCGCAGGGCCAGCTCATGTTCGAGCAGCAGCCCACCAAGATGGCCGCCGCCGAGGCGCTGTGCGAGACCGAGGACGGCGCGGCCTTCTCGATCCTCGCGATCGGCGACCTCACCAACAACTGCGACGGCGTCGCGCACCTCATCAGCATCCCGGGCCTGACGTCCTTCCTCGCGAACAACGACTTCACGTCGCGCATCGAGGGCGTCAACGACCTGCAGGAGCGCTACGAGGAGCAGTACGGCGAGGGCGTCAACTACATCCCCGACCTCACCGTCACCTACTGGGCGTTCCGCCTCATGATCGGCCTGGCCGCCGGCTCCGTGGCGCTCGCGCTGGCCGCGCTGTGGTTCACCCGCAAGGGCCGGGTCTCGGACAACAAGTGGCTCGCCCGCATCGCGATCTGGGCCATCCCGACCCCGTTCCTGGCCTCGTCGTTCGGCTGGATCTTCACCGAGATGGGCCGCCAGCCCTGGGTGGTCTACCCGGCACCGGGGGGCGTGGACGGCGTCTGGCTGCTCACCGAGCGCGGCGTCTCCGAGGTGGTCAGCCCGACCACCGTGGTCATCTCGATGGTCGCGTTCACGCTCGTGTACGGCGTGCTGGCGGTGTTCTGGTTCCGCCTGATGAAGCGGTACGCCGTCGAGGGCGTCGCGGACACCGAGAAGGACTACAGCACGGACAACCCCGACAACCGGCCCGACCCGGACGACCCCGACGCGGCCGAGCGCCCGCTGTCGTTCGCGTACTGAGAGGAGGCGGCCATGGATCTCCCGCTCATCTGGTTCGTGCTCATCGCGGTCCTGTGGACCGGCTACCTCGTGCTCGAGGGCTTCGACTTCGGCGTCGGCATGCTGCTGCCGTTCCTCGGCCGCAAGGACAAGGACCGCCGGGTCATGATCAACACCATCGGCCCCGTCTGGGACGGCAACGAGGTGTGGCTCATCACCGCCGGCGGCGCGACGTTCGCCGCGTTCCCCGAGTGGTACGCGACCCTGTTCTCCGGCTTCTACCTGCCGCTGCTGCTCATCCTGGTCGGCCTGATCTTCCGGATCGTGTCGTTCGAGTGGCGCGGCAAGATCAACACCGACACCTGGCGCGCGTGGGCCGACCGCGGCATCATGCTCGGCTCGTACATCCCGGGCACCCTCTGGGGCGTGGCGTTCGCCAACCTGGTGCGCGGCGTCGAGCTCGACGCGAACCACCAGTACGTCGGCGGCTTCTGGGCGCTGCTCAACCCGTTCGCCCTCCTGGGCGGCGCGGTGACGGCCCTGCTGTTCGTCACGCACGGCGCGATCTTCCTGGCGCTCAAGACCTCGGGCGACATGCGCGAGCGCTCCGGCGTCCTCGCCGCGCGGCTGGCGCCGATCACGCTCGTGGTCGCCGCGGCGTGGGCCGTGTGGGCGCAGCTCGCCTACTCGGTCACCTGGACCTGGGCCGCGGTGGCGCTCGCCGCCGTCGGGCTGCTCGCGGTGGTCGTCACCACCCGCGCGCGCCGCGAGGGCTGGGCGTTCGTGTGGTCGTCCGTGGTCATCGTCGCGGCCGTCGTGCTGATCTTCGGCTCGATGTACCCGGACGTCATGCCGGCGTTCGACCCGGCGAACTCGCTGACCATCCGGAACGCGTCCTCGACGGACTACACGCTGACGATCATGACCTGGGTGGCCGTGATCCTCACGCCGGTCGTCCTGCTCTACCAGGGCTGGACGTACTGGGTGTTCCGCAAGCGCATCTCGGCCGAGCACATCCCGGAGCACACCGGGCTGACGTTCGCCGCGGTGCTGCCGACGACCGGCGCGTCCACGGGCCACGGGGGCACCTCCCCCGACGGCTCGACCCGCGCCTGAGGGACGATCGACCGCGTGAAGCCGCTCGACCCGCGCCTGCTCCGGTACGCCCGCGCCGCCCGGGGGTACCTGGCCCTGACCGTCGCCCTCGGGCTGGTCACGGCCGGCCTGGTGATCGCCCAGGCGATCCTGCTCGCGCAGGTGCTCGCCGCCGCCGCGCACGACGGGGCCACGCTGCCCGACCTGCTCCCGCGGGTCGGGTGGCTGGCCGCCGTCGTCGCGGCGCGGGCCCTCGCCGTCGGCGTGCAGGAGCGGTACGCGCACCGGGCGGCGACCCGCGCGGTCGCCGAGCTGCGCGAGCAGGTCGTCGCCCGCGCCGCCGCCCTCGGCCCGCGCTGGCTGGCCGAGGGCGAGGGCGCACGGGTCGTCACGCTCGCGACCCGCGGGCTCGACGCCCTCGAGCCCTACTTCGTGAAGTACCTGCCGCAGCTCGTGCTGTCGGCCACCGTCACGCCCGCGGTGCTGGTCGTGATCCTCGACCTCGACTGGGTGTCCGCCGCCATCGCCGCGGGGACGATCCCGCTGGTGCCGATCTTCATGGTCCTCATCGGGCACCTGACCCAGGGCCGCTCCGAGCGCAGCCTCCGGGTCATGCAGCGCCTCGGCTCCCAGGTGCTCGACCTCGTCGCCGGGCTGACGACGCTCCGCGCGTTCGGCCGTGAGCGCGGCCCGGCCAAGCGGGTGCAGGCGCTCGGCGACGCCCACCGGCGCGCCACAATGGGCACGCTCCGGGTCGCCTTCCTGTCCGGCATGGTGCTGGAGCTCCTCACCACCCTCGCCGTCGCCCTGGTCGCGGTCGGCATCGGCCTGCGGCTGGTCTACGGCCACCTCGACCTGACGACCGGGCTCGCCGTGCTGGTGCTCGCCCCCGAGGTGTACCTCCCCCTGCGCCAGGTCGGCGCGCAGTTCCACGCGTCCACCGACGGCGTCGCCGCCGCCGACCAGGTGTTCCGGGTCCTCGAGACCCCCGTCCCGGCCGCGGGGACCACCCCCGCCCCCGACCTGCGCGGCGCGACCGTCCGGCTGCGCGGCGTCACCGTCCGCGCCCCGGGCCGCGACCTGCTCGCGCCCGCCGGCCTGGACCTCGAGCTCGCACCCGGCCGCACCGTCGCCGTCACCGGCCCGAGCGGCGCGGGCAAGTCCACCACCGTCGACGTGCTCCTCGGCCTGCTCCGGCCGGACGGCGGCGCCGTCGAGCTGGTCGGCGCCGACGGCCGCGTCGTGCCGCTCGCCGACGTCGACCCCAGCACCTACTGGCCGCAGGTCGCCTGGCTGCCGCAGCGGCCCGTGCTCGACCCGGCGTCGGTCAGCCGGCTCGTGTCGGGCGCCGAGGACGCCGAGCTCGACCCCGCCGCCCGCGCCCGACGCGACGAGGCCGCCGCCCTCACCGGGCTGGACGCGGTCGTCGCGGACCTGCCCGACGGCTGGGACACCGACCTCGGCCGCGGCGGGGCGGGGCTCAGCGTCGGCCAGCGGCAGCGCGTCGCCCTGACCCGGGCCCTGCTGTCGGACGCGCCGCTCGTCGTCCTCGACGAGCCCACCGCGCACCTCGACGCCGCCGGCGAGCGCGTCGTGCTGGCGACCGTCGGGGCGCTGCGGGCCGCCGGACGCACCGTGCTGCTGGTCGCGCACCGGCCGTCGTTGATCGCGCTCGCCGACGAGGTCGTCACCGTGCGGTCCGCGCCGCTGCCCGCCGCCGACCGGGCGGACGCGGACGAGGCGGGCGCGGGCGAGGCGGGCGCGGACCGGGCGCACGCCGACCGCCCCGTCGACGACCCGGACCGGGCCCCGAGCGCCGGCGCCGCCGTCGCCCGCCTCGGCGCCGCCGAGTCCGCCCTCGTCACCACCGCCGGCGTGTCCGGCACCGCCCCGGCCCAAGGGGAGGGCGACCGATGAGCACCGCGACCACCGACCCGGGCCCCGCCGCGGCCGCCGCCGCCGGCGCGTCCGCGGGCGCCAACCCCCACGGCCCGCTCACCCGCCGCCTCGCCGCCGACCCGCTGTGGCGCGCCGTGCGTCTGCTCGACGTCGATCCCCGCCGGGTGGGGCTGGCCGTCGTCCTGGGCGTGGCCGCGCTCGGCTCGGCGGTCGCACTGGCCGCCGTCTCCGCCTGGCTCATCACCCGCGCTGCGCAGATGCCGCCCGTGCTCGAGCTGTCCGTGGCGACCGTCGCCGTCCGCGCGTTCGGCATCGGCCGCGGCCTGTTCCGCTACCTGGAGCGGTTGGTCTCGCACGACGTCGCCCTCCGGGGCATGGCCCGGCTGCGCACCACGCTGTACGAGCGGCTCGCCGCAGGCCGGCCCGGCGCCACGCTCGGCCTGCGACGCGGCGACCTGCTCGCCCGGGTGGGCGCCGACGTGGACGCCGTCGGCGACGTCGTCGTCCGGGGCCTGCTGCCCGCCGCGGTCGCCGCCGTGCTCGGCCTGGGCACCGTCGTCGCGATGGGGCTGTTCCTGCCCGCCGCCGGCCTGACGCTCGCGGTGTGCCTCGTGCTCGCCGGGGTGGTCGCGCCGTGGCTCGCCCAGCGCGCCGCCCGGGCGACCGAGCAGCGCGCCGCCGACGCGCGCGCCGAGATGGCCGCCACCTCCCTGGGCCTGCTCGAGGACGCCGGCCCGCTCGCGGTGCAGGGCCGCACCGGCACCGAGCTCGACCGGCTGCGCGCCGCCGACGCCGACCTGGCGCGCGCCACCGACCGCGGCGCCGGACCCGCCGCGCTGGCCGCCGGACTCGGCAACCTCGCCGTCGGGATCGCCGTGCTCGCGGCGCTGCTCGTCGGCGTCCCGGCCCTGGCCGCCGGCCACATCGCCGAGGTCGACCTCGCGGTGATCGTGCTGACGCCGCTCGCCGCGTTCGAGGCGACGAGCGTGCTGCCGGCCGCCGCGATCCAGCTGCACCGCTCCCGCGTGGCGGCGGCCCGGCTGATGGCCGTCCTCGACGACGCGGCGACGCCGGACGAGGGGGCGGGGACCGCGGCGTCCGTGGGTGCGGTCGCGCACGTCGCCGAGTCGCCCGCCACCGCGACCCCCGATCGCCCCGCCTCCGAGGCCGCCACGACCGACGCCCCGGCTGCCGGGCTCCCCCGCCCTGCCCTCGCCGGCCCGACCGCCCCGCCAGACTCTCCCCGGCTCACCGCCCGCGGCCTCGCCGTCGGCTGGCCCGGCCGCGCCCCGGTCGTCACCGGCCTCGACCTCGACCTGGCCCCGGGCCGCAGCGTGGCCGTCGTCG
This sequence comes from Cellulomonas sp. GbtcB1, assembly GCF_019091725.1. Taxonomy (NCBI): domain Bacteria; kingdom Bacillati; phylum Actinomycetota; class Actinomycetes; order Micrococcales; family Cellulomonadaceae; genus Cellulomonas; species Cellulomonas sp. GbtcB1. The sequence continues at coordinate 6,636 of NZ_JAGXJG010000001.1, forward strand.
GCCCGTCGGGCGTCGGCAAGACCACCCTGCTGCTGACGCTCGCCGGCTTCCTGCCCCCGCGGGCGGGCGAGCTGCTCCTCGACGGCATCCCGCTGGCCGAGGTCGACCCGACCGTCCGGCTCGCGCGGCTCGCCCTCACCACCGAGGACGCGCACGTCTTCGAGACCACCGTGCTGGAGAACCTGCGGGTCGCCCGCGGCGACGCGACGCCGTCGGACGCCCGCGCGGCGCTGGCCCGCGCGGGTCTGGGCGACTGGCTCGCGGGCCTGCCGGACGGCGTCGACACCGCGCTCGGCCCGGACGCCCGCAGCGTGTCCGGCGGCGAGCGCCGGCGGCTGCTCCTGGCCCGCTCGCTGCTCGCGACGGCGCCGCTGCTGCTCGTCGACGAGCCGGCCGAGCACCTGGACCCCGCGACCGCCGACCGCCTGGTGGGCGACCTCCTGGCGGCCCCGCACGAGGCGGCCCCGCGCGACGCGGCCCCCTCCCCCGCCGGCGCCACCGCGCCGGTCGACGACGCGGCCGCGCGCGGCGTCCTCGTCGTCACGCACCGGCTCGCCCCGCTCGACGCGGCGGACGAGGTGCTGGTCCTCCGCGAGGGCCGGGTCGCGGCGCGCGGGACGCACGCGCACCTGCTGGCCACCGACGCCCAGTACGGTGAGGCGCACGCCAGCGAGCAGGACGAGGGTGGGACGACGAGCACATGGCCGACGAGCTGACCGGACGCCAGGACGCGGCGCCCCACGACGCCGCACCGCGGGACGCCGCACCGCAGGACCCCGCGCTCCGGGGCACCGCGCCGCACGACCCGCACGCCCCCGTCCGGCGCGAGCCGGGACCCCGCCCGCAGGACGCGGCCGCCGCCGAGCAGCGCGCCGCCGCCCTCGGCGTCGCCGCCCCGACCTACGGCCCCGGCGTCACCACGACGATCCACGTCCGCGAGCCCGGCGGCCGTTCGCACCTCGAGCTCGGCACCGCGTCCGAGACCGGCGACGAGCTCGCCGACCTGCTCGACGCCGTGCTCTCCGTGGCCTCGGGCCTGGACCTGCCGGGCGTGCTCGAGCGGTTCGTCCGGGTCTCCGTCGAGCTCACGGGCGCGACGTACGGGGCGATCAACGTCCTCGACTCCCGCGGCGAGTCCACGACGTTCGTGCAGACCGGCGTGCCCGCGGCCGCCGCCGCGATGATGGGCCACCCCCCGCACGCCCGCGGCGTCCTCGGGCACATCCCGGTCCACGGCGTCCTCAAGCTGGACGACCTCACGGAGCACCCCGCGTTCCAGGGCTGGCCCGCGGGTCACCCCTCGATGGGGTCCTTCCTCGGCGCCTCGGTGCGCGTGCGGGACCAGGTGTACGGCTACCTGTACCTGTCCGAGAAGGACGGCGGCTTCACCGAGAAGGACGCCACCACCGTCATCGCGCTCGCCGCCACGGCCGGCGTCGCCGTCGCGAACGCCCAGCTGTTCGCCGAGGGCGCCCGCCGCGAGCACTGGCTCCGCGCGGGCCAGGACATCACCACCATGCTGCTGTCCGGCGCCGACGAGGAGGACGCGCTCGCGCACATCGCCGCGACCGCCCGGGACGTCGCCGACGCGGACGCCGCCGCGCTCGCCCTGCCCGGCGTCGGCGGCGAGCTGCTCATCGAGCTCGCCGACGGCCACAACGCCGACGCGCTCGTCGGCGCGCAGCTCACCCCGGGCGGGCCGACCTGGTCGGTCATGGAGGAGGGCCAGGGGCTGATCATCGACTCCCTCGCCCGGTCCAGCCGGATCACCGTGCCGGCGATGCGCGCGTTCGGCTCCGCCCTGTTCGCCCCGCTGCAGACCTCGGGCCGGGGTGTCGGCGTGCTGATCCTGCTCCGCAAGGTCGGCACCCTGGCCTTCGACGGGGGCGACCTGGCGACCGCGGAGTCGTTCGCGTCCCAGGCCGCGCTGGCATTCGTGCTCGCGGAGGCCCGGCACGCCCAGGACCAGGCGGCCCTGCTGGACGAGCGGGAGCGGATCGCGCGCGACCTGCACGACCTGGCGATCCAGCAGCTCTTCGCCACCGGCATGCAGCTCGAGACCGTGCGCCGGCGGTCGTCCCGCGGCGTCGACCCGTCCGAGCTGACCAGCATCGTCGAGGAGGCTCTCGACAACGTCGACGCCTCCGTGCGGCAGATCCGGCAGATCGTCTACGCGCTGCGCGACCCGGACGCCGCGACCGGGATCGTCGAGCGGCTGCGCCGGGAGGCCTCGCTGGCCCGCACCGGGCTCGGGTTCGCGCCCTCGCTCATCGTCCTGCTCGACGGCGAGTCCGTGCCGGACGGCGACTACATCGTCGCGGACCTCATCGACGAGCGGATCGGCCCGGACCGCACCGACGACGTCGTCGCCGTCGTCCGCGAGGGCCTGGCGAACGCCGCCCGGCACGCGCACGCGTCCTCGGTCGCCGTGCGCGTGACCGTCCGCGGCGCGGGCCCGCTCGGCACCGTGCACGTCGAGGTCGAGGACGACGGCGCCGGCCTGCCCGCGACCCGCGACCGCCGCTCCGGCACGGGCAACCTGGCCGCGCGCGCCCGGCAGCACGGCGGGACGTTCTCGCTCGGGGTCGCGCCCGGCGGGCAGGGGACGCTGCTGTCCTGGGAGGTCCCGCTCGGCTGAGCGCGTCCCGGTTGCGCCTGCTGGCGCGGCTGCTCGTGCGGGCGCCGAGTCGTCCACAGGTGCGATGGGCGTGCGTCGTCCCCAGGGCGGGGTTCGCTTGCCGGGGTCGTGTCGGTGGGCGTCGGTAGTGTCGTTCCATGGCATCTGACCTGCAGGAACACCCCGACGGCGACCCGATCGCCGACGCGGTGCTGCCGGTCTACGGGCCCGACGGGACGTGCCTGACGCACTTCGGCCCGGACTCCGTGGTGGCGGCCGGTGGGGCGCCGCGGACCAGCGAGCAGCGGCAGATCGAGGCGATCCGTTCCTGCCCGCCCGGACCCGAGCTGGACGCCTGGCTGCGGGGCCTGGACCCGCGCGTGCTGCCCTCGGCGATCGTGGTCGAGGTGATCGCCGCGCAGACCCGGATCGAGTCCTACCAGCACGCCCGGACCCTGGGCCTGATCGCCGAGCTCGCCTCCCGGGAGGAGATGAGCCCGGAGTGGTCGCCGCTGGCCGGTGCGCCCCCGACGCAGGCGTGCGTAGCGGGCGACGAGCTCGCCATGCGCCTCGGGTGGTCGCGGGTGACCGCGACGAAGACCGTGCACCGGGCCCTGGTGCTGGACGGGATGCTCGGCGCCACCCGGGAGGCGTTGGAGGTCGGGCACCTCGACCCCGGCAAGGCCCAGGTCCTGACCGCCGGGTTGGCGGACCTGCCCTTCCAGGTCGCCCACGCGGTCGAGGACGCGGTGCTGCCGGAGGCCGACCAGTGCTCGGTCGCCGAGCTGCGGCAGCGGGTGGCGCGCGAGATCCGGCTCGTCGACCCCGAGGGCGCCGCCGCACGCCGCGAACGGGCCCGCTGCACGAGGAGGGTCTCCCACCCCCGCCCGCAGCCGGACGGCATGGCCTCCATGTGGCTGGTGCTCGACGCGGCGGACGCGCTGCGCGTCGACGGGGTCCTCACGCACGCCGCGAAGACCGCCAAGGCCCTCGGCGACGACCGGACCCTGGACCAGCTGCGCGCCGACGGCCTCCGCGACTTGGTGGTCGGCGACGTCCCCGCGTCCGACGGGCCGGCGTTCGAGGTCCACCTGTCCCCGGGCCTGCCCGTGCCGCCGGAGCCGGAGCGGTCGTGGAACGGGGCGACCTCCACCGACCCGGACGGTGTCGTGCTCACGCGCCCGGTCGAGCCGATCCCGATCGCCACCCTCACCCCGCTCACCGACACCGCCACGCACCCCGCGCCCGACCAGGACCACCCCGCCTCGGCGCCCGACGCACCGTCCGAGACGACGTCGCCGACCGCACCACCCGAAGCGACGGCGCCGGGCGCACCACCCGAAGCCACGTCGCCCGACGCACCGACCGGCACCGCTGCACCCACCGTTGCGACCACCGCCCCCGTACGTGCGCCGAGCGCCGTCGCGCCCGCACCCGCGCATCGCGGCTGCACCCGCTGCTCCGGCCGCCCCGGCGCCGAGGTCCGCATCACCATCCCCGCCTCGACCCTCCTCGGCCTGGACGACCAGCCCGCCCACCTCGACGGGCACGGCCCCATCGACGCCGTCCAGGCCAGGGCACTGGCGATCGGCGGGGTCTGGCAGCGGGTCGTCACCGACCCCGTGACCGACCGGGTCCTGGACGTCGGCCGCGAACGCTACCGACCACCCGCTGCCCTCGCCGACCTCATCCGCACCCGCGACAAGACCTGCGCCGCACCCGGCTGCCGGGTCCCCGCCTGCGGCTGCGAGCTCGACCACACGAAGGAGTTCCACCCCCAACCCGGCGGTGACCCCGACGCGACCCTGGGTCGCACCGACGCGGACAACCTCGGACCGCTGTGCCACCGACACCACCGGCTCAAGACCGACGGCGGATTCCGGCTACGCCAGATCAGCCCCGGGCTCTACGAGTGGATCACCCCGACCGGGCACCGCTACCTCACCCGTCCGGGCACCGGGCAGACCCACGACGCGATCGCCGACCCCTACGACGAGCCGGCCCCGTTCTGAAGAGCCCACTGTCCCGGCTCGGCGGCCCTGCTGCTCGGGCGGCTCACGGGGCCGCGCGCCAGGAGACGTGCGCCGCCCGTGCCCAGGTCAGGAGTGGTTGGTCTCCGCGCGCCAGCCCGAGTGCCGCCGCGCCGCGACCCACGCCGCGACCTGGGTGCGGCGCTGCAGGCCCATCTTCGCGAGCAGCGACGTGATGTGGTTCTTCACGGTCTTCTCGGCGACGCCCAGGCGCTCGGCGATCTCCCGGTTGGACAGGCCGTCGCCGATCAGGTCGAGCACCTTGAGCTCGCTCGGCGTGAGGTTCTCGGTCGGGTCCTCGTGGCCCGCGCGCCGACGGGTGACCGTCCGCTCGTCGAGCAGCGTGCGGCCCGCGGCCACCGCGCGCACGACGTCGGTGATCTCCGCGCCGCGCACGCTCTTGAGCAGGTACGCGGCAGCGCCCGCCTCGAGGGCGGCGGCCAGCGCGTCGTCGTCGTCGAACGACGTGAGCACGATCGCCCGCGCGGTCGGCAGGGTGGCCTTCACCTGCGTCATGAGGTCGATGCCGGTGCCGTCGGGGAGCTGCAGGTCGACCAGCAGGACGTCCGGGTGCACCAGCCCGGCGCGGCGCACGCCGTCGGCGACGGACCCGGCCTCGGCGACGACCTTCATGCCGTCGGCGCGCTCGACGACCTCGGCGATGCCGCGCCGCACGACCTCGTGGTCGTCGACGATCATCACCGAGATCTCCCCGGAGCGGGCCGGCTGGACTGCGCTGTTCGTGGCGGACACGCGGTCATCGTATCCAGCCCGGGCGACCGCGTCGGGCACCGGCGCACCGGCCCGTCGCGAGTTCCCCCGCCGGCAGGAGCACGGCACCGCGGCCTCGGGGCGCGTCCCCTGGCGCGACGGCGCCGGGTGCGCCACGCTCCCGTCCATGACGACGGTGCTGCTGCCCTCCTCGATCCCCCTGTCCCCCACGCTCCCCGAGGGTGTCCGCGCCGCGACGTACGACGTGGAGCAGCCGGTCCCGGAGCACCTGGTGGACGCCGACGCGCTGGTCGCCTGGGGGAACCCGACCGCGCAGCTCGCCGACGCCGCGCGGCGGATGGGCCGGCTCCGCTGGGTGCAGACGCTCGCCGCCGGCCCCGACGCGGTGCTGAGCGCAGGATTCCCGCCGCACGTGACGATCACGTCCGGCCGGGGCCTCCACGACGGCCCGGTCGCGGAGCACACCCTCGCGCTGGTGCTCGCCGCGGCCCGCCGGCTGCCCGAGCTGGTGCGCGCGCAGGACCAGCACCGCTGGGCGGACGAGCTCGGCGGCATGCAGCGGCTGCCGCACGAGGGCGGGGAGTTCCGCTCGCTGTCCGGGGCGCGGGTGCTCATCTGGGGGTTCGGCTCGATCGCCGCCCGGCTCGCACCGCTGCTCACGGTGCTCGGCGCGCAGGTCGTCGGGGTGGCGTCGCGCGCCGGGGAGCGCGCGGGCTACCCGGTCATCACGCCCGCGGAGGTGCCGCAGGCGCTGCCCGGCACCGACGTGCTCATCGGCATCCTCCCCGCCACGTCCGCGACCCGGCGCGCGCTCGACGCCGCGGTGTTCGCGCGGCTGCCCCGGCACGCCTGGGTGGTCAACGTCGGGCGCGGGTCGACGCTGGACGAGGAGGCGCTGCTGGCGGCGATCGCGGGCGGCCGCATCGCGGGCGCGGCGCTCGACGTGTTCGAGACCGAGCCGCTGCCGGCGTCCTCCCCGCTGTGGGACGAGCCGCGGGTGCTCATCACCCCGCACGCCGCCGGCGGCCGGCCGGTGGGCGCGGACACGCTGCTCACCGACAACATCGGCGCGTTCGAGCGCGGCGAGCCGCTGCGGAACGTCGTGCGCCGCTGACCCAGGACGGCGCCCGTCCTGACCGGCGACCAGCCCGGCCGGCCCCGGGGCTGCACCACCCCGCGAAACCGTCCAGTTGGTACAGTGGATTGCTCCCCGAGAAGAGGAGCACCTCGATGACCACCGCCGCGCCCACCCTGCGCGACCGCGTCGACCTGCTGCCCGTCGGCCCGGGCGACCCCGCCGGGCCCGATCCGCGCGAGACGGTCGCCGCCCTCGCGGTCGACGGCTGCCTGCTGGGGTTCTACGCCGGGGTGCACCCGCCGGACGACGGCTGGTGGGGCCGCGCGCTGACCGCCGTGGCCGACTACGCGGGCCTGCCGGCACCCCACCAGTGCGCGTCGAACCTGGACCTCGCGCTCGAGGCGGAGCCGTTCCGGGACGCGTCGCCGCTGACCGACGCGGTGCTGCGCCTGGTCCGCGAGGGCGGCACGGACGCGCTGACGCTGGACCGGGTCGCCGAGGAGAGCGGCCGGGACCCCGACTGGATCCTCAGCATGCACGGCTCGGTGCAGGAGCTGGTCGACGCCCTGGTGAGCCGGATCGCGGAGGAGGCGTTCGACGACCTGCTGCCCGCGCACGACGAGCCGGAGCTCCCGGAGCTGCTGGCGGCCTGCGCGAGCTCCGAGCGGGTCGTCGCGATGGTGCGGTTCCTCGCCCTGACGGGGGTCGAGCTGGCGCCGGGCGCGGTCGACACGACCCGGGCCGGGTCGCCGGTCGCGCGCGGCGAGCGGCTGCCGGACCGTGCGCTGGTCGCGGCGCTGGCGCTGGACGGCTGGACGCTCGGGTCGACGGCGCGGCGCTACCCGTGGCCGGAGGCCGTCAGCGCGGGCGTGGCGGCGGAGCTGCGGGCGCTGGCGGGCTGAGGCCGCGGCGCCGGGCCGCGGTCCGGGACGGTCGGCGTGCAGGTGGGACGGTCGGCCCCGCACGCCGGCCCCGTCGGCTCGCGGCTCGCAGCCGCAGGCCCCGCACGTCGCGGGCGGTCAGCCCGCCGGCGCCGGCTGGCAGACCAGGCAGAAGTGCGAGGAGCGGTTCATGAACGGCTCGCGCACGACCGGCGTCCCGCACCGCGGGCACGGCTCGCCCGCCTGCCCGTAGACGGCGAGCGACCGGTCGAAGTACCCGGACGCGCCGTTGACGTTGACGTACAGGGCGTCGAAGCTCGTGCCGCCCTGGGCGAGCGCGTCGGACATCACCCCGGCGACGCCGTCGAGCACCCGCAGGGCGGTCGCCTGGTCGAGGTCGGCCGTCGGCGTCGCGGGGTGCACCCGCGCGCGCCACAGGCCCTCGTCGGCGTAGATGTTGCCGACCCCGGACATGACGCCCTGGTCGAGCACGGCGCGCTTGATCTGCGTCCTGCGGCGGCGGATCGCGCGGGCGACGGCCTCGCGGTCGACGGCCGGGTCGAGCAGGTCGCGGCCGATGTGCGCCACGGGGGCCGGCACCAGCGGCAGGTCCGAACCCGCGCCGCCCGGGCGCGCGTCGGGCGTGGGCAGCAGGTCGACGACGGACAGGTGGCCGAAGGTCCGCTGGTCGACGAAGTCGAGCGCACCCCCGTCGTCGAGGAGCAGCCGGACCCGCAGGTGGGTGTGGGCGCCGCCCTGCTCGACGTCGGCGGGCGTGCCGCGCACCAGCAGCTGGCCGCTCATGCCGAGGTGCGCGAGCAGGGCGTCGTCGGGCGTGGCGCCGGCGGCGCCGGGGTGGTCGAGCGGCAGCCACAGGAACTTGCCGCGGCGCACGGCGGCGGTCAGCGTGCGACCGGCCAGGCGCCCGGCGAGGTCGTCGGGGCCGGCGAGGTGGCGGCGGACGCTGTACGGGCGGCGGACCTCGACGGCGCGGACCGAGCGGCCCACGACGTGCCGCTCCAGGCCGTCCCGGACGGTCTCGACCTCGGGGAGCTCGGGCACGCGGGGGTCAGTCCGCGGCGGGCGCGGTCGCGGGGGCGGCGGACCCGGCGGGCTCGCCGTCGGAGGCCGCCCCGTCGGCAGCCGTCCCGCCCGCGGCGGCCTCGGCCCCGTCCCGCAGCGCGGTCCAGGCCAGCTCGGCCGCCCGCTGCTCGGCGAGCTTCTTCGCGGTGCCCGTGCCGGTGCCGTAGACGTCGCCGGCGACGACCGCGTCGGCGGTGAACACCCGCGCGTGGTCCGGCCCGGCGCTGGTCACCTGGTAGGTGGGTGCGCCCATGCCGAGCGTCGCGGTCAGCTCCTGCAGGCTCGTCTTCCAGTCCAGGCCGGCGCCGAGGTCGGCCGCCTGGGCCAGCCGGGGGCCGACCAGGCGCATGACGATCTCGCGGGAGGTCTCGAGCCCGTGCGACAGGTAGACGGCGCCGAACAGCGCCTCGAGGGTGTCGGACAGGATCGAGTCCTTGTCCCGCCCGCCGGTGGCGAGCTCCCCCTTGCCGAGCAGCACGTAGGACCCGAGGTCCAGCGTGCGGGCGACCTCGGCGAGCGCCCGCTGCGACACCGTCGCCGCGCGCATCTTCGCGAGCTCGCCCTCGGACTGCGAGGGGTGCCGGCGGTACAGGTCCTCGGTGACGACCAGGCCGAGCACGGTGTCCCCGAGGAACTCCAGGCGCTCGTTGGTCGGGATGCCGCCCGCCTCGTGGGCGAACGACCGGTGCGTCAGGGCGAGCACCAGCAGCTCGGGGTCCAGGTGGACCCCGAGCTGCTGGGCGAGCTGTGCTGCGGTGGTGCTCATCGTGCGGCGGCCCGCGCCCTCCGGTGCGTCACCCGGGCGCCGGGCCTTCGGCGCGTCGGCTCAGCCGGCGTGCTCGGTCCGCATCGCCTCGGCGTAGCGCCGACCGGCGTAGGCGCCGCACGTCGGGCACGCCTGGTGCGGGCGCATGTTCGACTTGCACTGCGGGCAGGTGCTGAGCGTCGTGGCAGTGGTCTTCCACTGCGACCGACGCGCACGGGTGTTGCTGCGCGACATCTTGCGCTTCGGAACAGCCACGGCTAGCTCTCTCTCTTCTCGTCAAGCGTGCTCTGCAGACCACCGAGGGCGGCCCACCGAGGATCAAGGGTCTCATGGGAATGCTGCGGGTCGTCCGCGAGGTGCGCCCCGCAGATGGAGCACAGCCCGGGGCAGTCGTCCCGGCACAACGGCTGGAACGGTAGCGCAGTCACGACCGCGTCCCGAACCAGGGGCTCCACGTCGACCAGGTCGCCGTCGAGCTCGGGGAGGTCCTCCTCGTCGTCACCGCTGTCCTTCGCGGCCTCCGCGCGACCGGGGTAGACGAACAGCTCCTGGACGCGGACGTCGAGATCCTCGACCACCTCGTCCAGGCAGCGCACGCACTCCCCGACCGCCCGGGCCCGCACGGAGCCGGAGACGAACACCCCCTCCATGACGGCCTCGAGCTGGACGTCCAGCTCGACGTCGTCGCCGACGGGGACGCCGATCACGTCGGTACCGAGGTCCTCGGGAGCCGGCACCGTGGCGTGGGCACGACGCATCGATCCCGGACGTCGGCCGAGCTCGTGGGTGTCGAGCACGAACGGCGAGCGGGGATCGAGGTGGTTGGCGCGCTCCACGGTCCCTGTTCCTGTCGTGAGGGGTCTCGGTCACCGCCATGACCGGCAGGACCAACGGACGATCTTACGGCACGGGTCGCCCTCCGCCCAATCGCCCGGCGGGCGGCCTGGGTCACACCCGCCGGCACATCCGGCGGGCGGCGCAGGTCAGCCCTCGCCGTCCTCCAGCCGGTCCGCGAGCTTCGCCCGCCCGGCCTGCACCTGCGTCAGCACCTTGCCGAGGTCGATCTCGAAGTCGGCGAGCCGGCGGTCGCAGTAGTCGTCGGCGTCCCGGCGCAGCCCCCGGGCGGTCTCCTCGGCGTCCTGGACGATCTGCGCGGCCCGCTCGGTCGCCTGCGCGACGACGGACTCCTGCTCGACCAGCTCGGCCGCCCGGCGGCGCGCGGCCGCCTCGATCCGCTCGGCGTCCGCGCGCGCGGCGGCCCGCTCGGCGTCCGCGGCGGCCAGCACCTCGTCGGCGCGCCCGATCTGCGAGGGCAGCGCCGCGCGGGCCTGGTCCACCAGGTCCAGCAGCTCGGCGCGGCTCACGAGCACCGAGGCCGACATCGGCACGGCGCGCGCGGCCTGGACCGCCTGCTCCAGGGCGTCCAGGACGGCCGTGAGGCCCTCGTGGCGGGGCTGGGACCCGGTGCTGCTCTGCTCGGTCATGCGCGGCTCCCGTCGGCCGTCGTGGGGGTGCTCAGCGCCGCCCGGACGGCGGCGGCCACCGCCGGCGTCACCAGGTCGTCGATCGGGCCGCCGTGCCGCGCCACGTCCTTCACCAGCGACGAGGCGACGTGCGACAGCGACGGGTCGCCGACGACGAACGCCGTCTCGACGCCCGACAGGTGCCGGTTCATCAGGGCCATGGGCAGCTCGGCGTCGAAGTCCGCGCCGCCGCGCAGGCCCTTGACGACGAGGTCGGCCCCGAGCGCCCGGAGCTCGTCGGCCAGCAGGCCGGACGAAGACGCCACGCGCACGCCCGGGAGGTCGGCGACGGCGTCCTCGATCAGCGCCACGCGGGCGTCGACGTCGAGCAGCGGCCGCTTGGCGGCGTTGCGCGCGACGAGCACGACCACCTCGTCGGCGAGACGCCGGGCGCGGCGCACCACGTCCAGGTGGCCGAGCGTGAAGGGGTCGAAGGAGCCGGGGCAGACCGCGAGAACCACGCGCCCCAACCTACGCCGTCAGGCCGGGGCGTCCTCGTCGACGGGGCCGCCGGGCGCGTCGGCCGGCTCGTCGTCGACCGGGCTGCGCGCGCCGAGGTGCACCGCGGTGTCGCCGTACGTCCGGGTGTCGAACCCGTGCATCGCGGTCGGCCAGGGCGGCGGGCCGCTGCGCGTCGACCGCTCGACGACCACCACCGACTCGACCGTCAGCGCCGGCACCAGCGCGGCCAGCACCTCGGCCAGCGTGGCGTCGGGGACGTCGTACGGGGGGTCCAGCAGCACCAGGTCCCACGGCTCGGCGGGCCGCGCGACGTAGGCCTCGACCCGCTCGCGCACGACGTCCACCCGGTCGCGCAGGCCCAGCGCCGCGACGTTCTTCCGGCACACCTCGGCGGCGGCCTTGCCCCACTCGACGAGCACGACGTGCGCCGCCCCGCGGCTCGCCGCCTCCAGGCCGAGGGCGCCCGAGCCGGCGTAGCCGTCCAGCACCCGCGCGTCCTCGACGGCGTCCAGGTGCTCGAGCCGGGAGAACAGCGCCTCCCGCACCCGCTCGCTCGTCGGGCGGGTCCCCGACGGCGGCACCGCGAGCGTGCGCCCGCCGACCGACCCCGCGACGATCCGGGTCACCGGCCGGCCCGCTTCTTCTCGGCCTCGGCGGTCTCCTGCATGTCCGTCATGCGCTCCATCATCGTCTTGGTGCTGGTGCTGGACCCGACGGCCAGCGCGATCGCCGAGACGGCGGCCTGGACGACCACGACCTGCGGCAGCACCGTGCCGAGCGCGACCGACAGCACCACGGGCACCATGCCGAGCACCGCGACGTCCGGGCCGCGGGCCAGCACGGCCGCGACGCCGCCGGGCAGCGCGCCCATCGGCGTCGCCACCAGCGGGCCCTCCCAGTTGGGCGACGGCCGGTACGCGGCGCGCAGCGCGGCGCCCGCCCACACCGGGGCCGACACGACGCCGAGCAGCAGCCAGGGCCCGACCTCGCCCTCCCAGCGGCCGACCGCCGCGAAGGCCGCGGCCGACCAGAGCAGCATCGCCACGCCCGGCACGATCAGCCGCGCGCGGCGGACCGCCTTGGCGGACATCGGCAGCAGCCGGTCGACGATCGGCGCCATCTCGGCGCGGCGCGCGCCCTCCCCCGTCGCCAGCATCCCGACGTAGCCGCTGACCAGCACCGCGAGGATCACCCCGAGCACCCCCGCGAGCTGCGGCGTGATGACGACGACCACCGGCACCAGCGCCGACACGACGAGCTGCACGAGGTGCCGCGGCGAGCGCAGCAGCACCGTCACGTCCGCGACCACCACCGCCGACACCGGGCCTCGGACGAGCCGCATCCGGCGCACCCGGCGCCGCCGCGGGCGCGCGGCCGAATCCGACAGCGCCCGGCCGAGCTCCCGCGAGTCCATGGACACCAGCGCGCCGGCGGCCTGGGTGGCGACCGAGCCGCTCTCCCGCAGGTCGCGGCCGCGGATCCGGCCGAGCCGGGTGTCGAGCCACCACCACGCGCCGGCCACCGCCACCGCGAGCACGACCAGGACCCACCCGGCGACGTCCGGCAGCGCGGCGACCCGCCAGCCCGCGAGCGCCGCGACGAGCGCGAGCACCGGCGCCACGCCGATCACCGCGTCGCCCGCGAGCGCCGTCACCCGGCGCGGCACCCCGCGGCTCTGCAGGTGCCCGGCCAGCAGCGCCAGCCCGGCGCACACCAGCGCGGCCGTGCCGCCCAGCCGCAGGACGTGGCCGAGGCCGTGGTCCGCGAGCAGCCCGCCGTCCAGGAGCGCGAGCACCACCCCGCCGATCAGGCCGGACGCGATCGGCAGCCGGAGCGAGGCCGGGCGGAGCAGGCCGCGGCGGTCCACCGGCATCCCGAGCCACCACGTCGCCTCGGCGCCGCCCGCGCCCACGGGTCCGAGGCGCGCGCTGAGGGACAGCACCACGCCCGCGACGACGAACGCCGCGACAGCGACGACCGTCGGCAGGCTGATCCCGGAGCGCAGCGCCTCGTCGGGCACGTGCGGCAGCGTCGAGCGGAGCTGCCCGGCGAGGCCGAGGGCGACGCCCAGGCCGATCGCCGTCATGACCACCGCGTAGTAGACGTCGCCCAGCACCTCGCCGATGCCCGCGCCCGACCGGCGCTTGGCGACCTGCGCGGTATACCGGCGGATCGAGCGGGCGCCCGGGACCGGCGTCCGGCCCTGCGTCGGGGCGACGGCGGGCTCGGGGACGTCGTCCCAGCCGGCCGCGGGTGCGGGGGCGTCGTCGGCGGTGGCGGCGAACTCGCTCACAGCACGCCCGGCCGCAGCGCCTCGACGGCGTCCGCGGTGCTGAGCAGGCGCGAGTGGTCGTCCGCGACGAGCACCGCGCGGTCCGCCACGACGCGCAGCAGCTCGGGGTCGTGCGTCGCCAGCAGCACCGAGCCGCCCGCGCGCTTCTCGTCGACCAGCCGCTGCGCCAGGTGGTCGCGCATCGCGACGTCCAGGCGCTGCTCCGGCTCGTCGAGCACCAGCAGCGACCGCGGGCGCACGAGCCCGGCCGCCAGCAGCAGGCGCCGGCGCTGGCCCGAGGACAGCGCGACCGGCAGCGCCGCGGCGTGCTCGGTCAGCCCGAACTCGCCCAGCAGCTCGTCCACCACCGCGTCCGCGCCCTGCACCCCGTGCCCGCGGGCCGTGAGGTACAGGTGCTCGGCGACCGTCAGCGCCGGGAAGTACGCGTCGTCGTCCAGCACGCTCGACACCCGGGTGCGGAACCCGACGTCGCGCTCGTCCACGGCGCGGCCCAGCACCTCCACCCGGCCGCCGACCGGCTCCAGCAGGCCGAGCACGGCGCGCAGCACCGTCGACTTGCCCGAGCCGTTCGCGCCGACGAGCGCGAGGGCCTTCCCGGGAGGGAGGGTGAACGAGACCGGGGCGCACACGGGCTCCCCGCCGTACCCGACGAGGAGATCGACGGCACGGATCACGGGCTGCTTCGACACGGGCAGCAGCGTACGCACCGTGGCTGGTGCCTCCGCCGGGACCGACGGCCCGCGGTCAGGTCCGGTCGAGGAACTCCTCGCGCTCCCCCGCCAGCATCCGCTGGATCGCCTCGGCGAGCGCCGGGTGCTCGCGCAGGTCCGGGTCCGCGTCGACGAGCTCGCGCGCCGCGACCCGGGCCCGCTCGATCACGTCGGCGTGCTCCGTGACCTGGAGCAGCCGGAGCGACGAGCTCCCGCCGGACTGCGCGGCCCCGAGCACGTCGCCCTCCCGGCGCAGCGCCAGGTCCACCGCCGCGAGCGCGAACCCGTCGCGGGTCTCCGCCAGCGTGCCGAGCCGGGTCGCCGCGTCGGTGCCTTCCGGGGCGTCCGCGACCAGCAGGCAGACGCCGGGCTTCGCGCCGCGGCCGATCCGCCCGCGGAGCTGGTGCAGCTGCGAGATGCCGAACCGGTCCGCGTCGAGCACCACCATCACGGTGGCGTCCGGCACGTCGACGCCGACCTCGATGACGGTCGTCGACACCAGCACCGGCACCGCGCCCGAGGCGAAGTCCGCGAGCGCCCGGTCCTTGTCCTCGGGGGTCATCCGGCCGTGCAGCTCCCCGACCGCGACGCCACGCAGCGCGGGCGTACCGCGCAGCTGCTCCGCGACCTCCAGCACCGCGTGCAGCGGGCGCTGCGGGCGGGCGTCCTCGTCCTCCGGCGGGTCGTCGGCCACCAGGTCCGCGCCGTCGACGTCGGCCTTCTTCGCGTCGCCGTCGATCCGCGCGCACACCACGTAGGCCCGGCCGCCGCGGTCGACCTCCTCGCGGATGCGCTGCCACGTGCGCTCGAGCCAGGCGGGCTTGTCCGCCGGGACCACGTGCGTCACGAC
The DNA here is from genome assembly GCF_019091725.1 of Cellulomonas sp. GbtcB1. Classification (NCBI taxonomy): domain Bacteria; kingdom Bacillati; phylum Actinomycetota; class Actinomycetes; order Micrococcales; family Cellulomonadaceae; genus Cellulomonas; species Cellulomonas sp. GbtcB1. The sequence continues at coordinate 21,661 of NZ_JAGXJG010000001.1, forward strand.
GTCCGCGCGGCCCTTCGGCACCTCGCGCAGCGTCGACGTCTCGAGGTCGCCGAACACCGTCATCGCGACCGTGCGCGGGATCGGCGTCGCCGTCATCACGAGCAGGTGCGGCACGCCGCCCGCCTTGGCGCGCAGCACGTCCCGCTGCTCCACGCCGAACCGGTGCTGCTCGTCCACCACCACCAGCCCGAGGTCCGCGAACTGCACGTGCTCGGACAGCAGCGCGTGCGTGCCGACCACGATCCCCGCGGCCCCGCCCGCGATCTCCCCGAGCGCCCGCCGCCGGGCCGCCGAGCCCTGCGAGCCGGTCAGCAGCGCCACCCGCGTCGCCACCTCCGCGCCGCCCAGCATCCCGGCCTCCGCCAGGTCGCCCAGCAGGGCCTGCAGCGTCCGGGCGTGCTGCGCCGCGAGCACCTCGGTCGGGGCGAGCAGCGCCGCCTGCCCGCCGGCGTCGACCACCTGGAGCATCGCGCGCGCCGCCACCACCGTCTTGCCGGAGCCGACCTCGCCCTGCAGCAGGCGCTGCATCGGGCTGCCGGCCGCGAGCTCCGCGGCGATCTGCGCGCCGATCTCCCGCTGGCCGCCCGTCAGCTCGAACGGCAGCCGCGCGTCGAACGCGTCCAGCAGCCCGCCCGCGCGCGCCGGCCGGGCGACCGCCGCCTGCGCGGCGAACCGGGCCTTGCGGCGGGCGAGCTCGGCCTGCAGGACGAACGCCTCCTCGAACCGCAGTCGCGCCACCGCCCGGTCCTTCTCCGTGTCGTCGAGCGGGTGGTGCACCCCCTGGAGCGCGTCCACGATCCCCGGCATCCCGCCGCGCACCTCGTCGGGCAGCGGGTCCGGGATGTCGGCCGGGGTGAGCAGGCGGCGCACCATCTCGACCGCGGAGACCACCGTCTCGTTCCGCAGGCCCGCGGTCAGGCCGTAGACCGGCCGGGGCCGCCGCGACTCGATCAGGCGCTGGGCCTCGTCCTCGAACGACATCGGGTCGTCGACCTCGAACTCGGGGTGCAGGAGCTGGAGCTGCCCGCGGTACTCCTTGACCGTGCCCGAGAACAGGCCGGTCACGCCCGGCTTGAGCTGCTGCTCGAAGTGCCGCAGCGCGCCGGGGTGCTTGGCGAACCACGTCAGGAGCAGGGTCTGCGGACCGTTCCGCACCACCACCTCGAGGATCACGCCGCCCCGCGAGCGCATCGTGCGCGTCGTCGAGCGGTCGACCACGGCGTCCACTGTCACGTGCTCCCCGACGCGCAGGTGCCCGATGGTCGCCGGATCACCCCAGTGGGACCACCGGCGGGGGTAGTAGCGCAGCAGGTCGCCGACCGTGCGCAGCCCGAGCTTGGCGAGCTTCTTGGCGGCGCCCGGGACGTACGTGCCGAGGTCCTGGTCCAGGTACGGCGGCGGCTGCACGACCGCGTCGTGGGGGACGGTCACGGGCGCGCCTCCGTCGGGGTCGTGGGGGTGGTGGGGGTGGTGGGGGTCGGGGTGGTCGGGGTCGGGGTGGTGGGGGCCGCAGGCGTCGCGGGGTCGCCCGTGCTCGTGGGGACCGGGTCCGTCGCGGGGACCGCGAGGGCGGCGAGCGAGGCGAGCACCCCCGCGTCGTCGGACGCCCCGGCCGGGACGACCCACCCGGGGTCGAGGGCGGCGGCGTCGAGCCGGTCCCCGGGCAGCACGACGACCGACCCCTGCCCGGCGGCCCTCGCCGCCCTGGCGTCGTCCGCCGCGTGCACCGGGACCTGCGCCTCCTGGGTCGCCCGGCGCACGGCGTCGCGGGCCTCCCCGGCGGGCGTCCCGTCCGGCAGCAGCACGGCGACCGCGCCGTCGTCCGCGAGCGCGGCGGCGACCGCGCCCGAGCCGGTGCACGCGACCACGGGCCGCGCCGGGCCGAGCAGCGTCCGCACCGTCGCCGTCCAGCGCGCGCCGGAGGTTCCCAGGGCCGCCGCGGCGTCGGCGGGCGCGGGCGCGTGCACGTGCGCCGTCACGAGCCCGTCCCCGGGCACCACCGCGACCGCGTCGCCGACCGCGGCCAGTGCATCCGCGAGCCCGCGGGCGACCCGCTCGGCGCCGCCGGCGTACCCGTCGACCCGCAGCAGCGCGACGACCTCGTAGCCGTGCGCGTCGGCGGCCCCCTCGGCCCCGGCACCCGCCGGCTCCGCGGCGTCGTGGGCGTGCAGCCACGCGACGTCCACGGGCCCGGCCGAGCCCGCGAGGGCGGCGGCCAGGGCGTCGAGCAGCACCAGCAGGGCGCAGGCCCCGGCGTCGACGACCCGGGCCGAGCGCAGCACCGGGTGCCCCGCGCTGATCCGCGCGAGGTCCGCACGCCCCGCGGCCAGGCCCGCGCCGAGCGCCGCCGCCTCGCCCTGGCCCGGCACCGCGGTCTCGCCCTCGCCCGGCGCCGCCGTCTCGGCCTCCCCCGGCGCCGCCGCCTCACCCTCGCCCGGCGCAGCCGCCTCACCCTCGCCCGGCGCCGCCGCCCGCCGCGCCGCGTCGGCCACCACGGCGGCGACTGTCAGCACCGTCCCGTCCTCCGGCTCGGCCACCGCCGAGCGCGCCGCCGCCGCGGCGGCCGCCAGCGCGTCCGGCAGCGGCGCGGACGCCGCGCCGGCCAGCCCACCGAGGTACCGGCTGAGGATCACCCCGGAGTTGCCGCGCGCCGACAGCAGCGCCCCGCGCGCGAGTGCCCGGAGCACCGTCGCCCCGTCGGCGCCGGCGGGCAGCGCCGCGACGTCGTCGGCCGCCCCGCGCACCGTGAGGAGCACGTTCGTCCCCGTGTCGCCGTCGGGCACCGGGAAGACGTTCACCGCGTCGATCCGCTCGCGCGCCGCCTCCAGCGCGGGCACCGCGCGGCCCAGCCAGTCGCGCAGCACGTCGCCGTCCCCGAGTCGCCCAGCCACGTCCGCGCGCAGTCCTCTCGTCGTCCCGGTCGCCCGTCCGGCACCCGGCCCGCCGACGACCGCGCGGGCCGCTCGCCCGCGCGTCCCCTACTCTGCCGCACGCGACCCACAGGACCCCGGTCGTCCCCAGCCCGGGCCCTGCTGCCGGTCCGCCCGCGAGGTGTGACGGACGTCGTTTTGAGGGTCACGGCAGTCGTGGGCTAGTCTTGTCCGGTTGCCTGGCCACTGCCGGGCACGGGTGTGCCCCTCGGAACGGTCCTCGGACCGCCGGTGCGGGCCCCACCGACCAACCAGGACTTGCCGCCCGGGGCTCCCTCCCGAGCGGCGTGCAATGACCGGATCAGGAGAAGACCGTGGCTGCCAACTGCGACGTCTGCGCCAAGGGCCCGAGCTTCGGGCACAGCATCTCGCACTCGCACGTGCGCACCAAGCGCCGCTGGAACCCGAACATCCAGCGCGTGCGCGTGGTGGTCGCGGGCACCCCGAAGCGCCTCAACGTCTGCACCTCGTGCCTCAAGGCCGGCAAGGTCCAGCGCGCCGTCTGAGCGACGTCTCTCGAAGGCCCGTGCGGTTCGTCCGCGCGGGCCTTCGTGCTGCCCGGGGGCGATCCGGGCCGACCACCGGGCGACCGGGCGAACGGCCTGTGGCGGCGCCGTCGGGTGTGGCACGCTGAGCGTATGAGCGAGCAGCGCCGCGAGCACACGGTCCGGCCCGCCGAGCCCCGGGACGCCGCCGGCATCGCCGCCGTGCACGTCCGGACGTGGCAGCACGCGTACGCGGGCCTCGTCCCCGACAGCTACCTGTCGTCCCTCGACGTCGACCGGCGCACCGAGGTCTGGCAGCGCGACCTCGCGCACGGGAGCCGGCTGCGCGCGTGGGTCGCGACCCTCGAGCCCGAGGAGGTCGTCGGGTTCATCTCCCTCGGCCCCGCCCTCGACGAGGACGCCGAGCGCTCCGCGCTGCAGGTGTACGCCCTCTACCTCGACCACGGGATGTGGGGCTCCGGCGTCGCGCGCGAGCTGCTGCGCACCGCCATGCAGGACGTCCCGCCGCGCATCCCCGTCACGCTCTGGGTGTTCGCCGACAACGAGCGCGCCCGGCACTTCTACCGCCGGCACGGCTTCCAGCCCGACGGCACCGAGCGCACCGAGGACGTCGGCGGCGCCGACCTGCTCGAGGTCCGCTACCGCCGGCGCTGACCCACCGGGCCGGACGGCGGTCTGCGCCGACGAGGCCGGCGCCGCGATCCGCACAGGCGACGGGCCCGCGGTCCTGGGCGGGCACCGAGTCCTCCACAGCCCGCGTTGCTGCGCGCCGTCCCCAGGCGGCCGGCCGGCCGAGGCTCGCACCGCGGCCATCAGCCCTAGCGTCGCAGCATGCGCGATGACGTGAACGACCACAGGAGGAGCCCGGCTCGCTCCGGCTCCACCCACGACTGCCCCTGCCCGACGACGCCGCCACGGACTAGAATCTTGGTCTATGGAGCAGACCTCGCTGTCGGACGCCAAGGCGCACCTGAGCGCGTACGCCGCGGACGTCGTGCGGACGCACAACCGCATCTCGATCACCCGCAACGGCCGCCGCGAGCTGGTCCTCATGAGCGCCGACGACCTCGATGCGCTCGAGGAGACGCTGGACGTCCTCCGGGACGAGCGGCTCGTCCGGGAGCTGCGCGAGGCCCGGCGGGAGCTGGCCGACGGCCTCGTCTCCTTCGAGCGACCGGTGTGGACCGGTCCGCCGACCGACCTCCCGTGAGCTACGAGATCGGCTGGCTGCCCACCAGCCGGAGGGCCCTCGACCGGCTCCCCGAGCACGCGGCGACCGCTGCGATCGAGTTCGTCCACGGACCTCTGCGCGAGAACCCCTACCGGGTCGGCAAGCGGCTGCGCGCGCCGCTGGACGACACCCACTCCGCCCGCCGTGGCGCGTACCGCGTGCTGTACATGATCGACGAGCAGGCCGGGACCGTCGTGATCACGAGCGTCGAGCACCGCCGCGACGCGTACCGCCCGCACTGACCGCCGGTACCGCGCGACGGCGCCCGGCGCGCTGCGGTCGGCGGCTCGGCCACTGCCCGGTCGGCTAGCGCCGGAAGTGCTCCCAACCGGTCGCGACCACCGGCCGCGTGCCGCCGACGAGCACCGTGCCCGCGACGCCGTCCGCGTCCGCACCGGCCTCGGCCACCACGCCGATCCGCCGGAACCCCTCCGGCAGCGCGGCCGCCGCGGGAAACGTCGCGAGCAGGCCGTGGTCCTCGCCCCCGCCCAGCACCCAGCCGACCGGGTCGGTGCCGAGGACGGCGGCGGCCACGGCCAGGGCGTCGATGTCGTCGCCGAGCGCGTCCGCCGGGTCGTCGAGGTCCAGCACGACGCCGCTCGCCGCGGCCAGCCGCTCGCCGTCGCGCAGCAGCCCGTCCGAGACGTCGAGCATCGCGGTGGCGCCACCTGCCGCGGCGGCCGGGCCCGCCGCGAGGGGCGGCTGCGGGCGGCGGTGCACGGCGACGACCGCCGCGTCGGCGTCCGCTCGCCCGGCGTCGAGGAGCGCGAGCCCCGCGGCCGAGCGGCCCACCGTCCCCGCGAGCGCGACGACGTCCCCGGGCCGGGCGCCGGAGCGCAGGACCGGGTCGGCCCCCGCGAGGTCGCCGTGCACGGTCACCGCCACGACGACGGACGCACCCCCGGACAGGTCACCGCCGACGACGCCGGCCCCGACGGTCGCGCACGCCGCGCCGAGCCCGCGCGCCAGGCCCTCGACCCACGCGACGGGCAGGTCGCCGGGGACGACCAGCGAGACGACGATCGCGGTCGGCCGGGCGCCCATCGCGGCGACGTCGGCGAGGTTCTGCATGGCGGCGCGCCAGCCGACGTCCTCGCCGGTGGACCACGCGCGCCGGAAGTGCCGGTCCTCGACGAGGACGTCGGTCGAGACGACGAACCGACCGTCCGGGGCGGCGAGGACGGCGGCGTCGTCCCCCGGCCCGAGCAGCGTGCGGTCGCCGGCGGGCAGGTGCGGGAAGATCCGCGCGAGCAGGCCGTCCTCGGACAGCTCCGCCACGGTGGGGCCGGCGGCGTCGGGCAGGTCGGGGGCGGCGCGGTCGGTCACGCCCGCCACGGTAGCGCCCGCGGCGCCGGCGCCGGCCGCCAGGGCTCTCCCGCGCGACCGGCGCCCGCTCCCGCCCGCACCCCCCCGCGCGGCCGCAGTACGGCGCGCAGCCGACCCCGAGTGAGCAACCGACACGTCGAGTGCCTATCCGCTGGGTAGGCACTCGACGTGTCGGTTACCCCCTCGGCGCGGAAGCCCCGCGTCCCGGTTCCGGACCGGCGCCCGCGCCGGGTTACCGTGGCTCCCGTGAGCCCCTCCCCCCGCCGTCGCCCCGCCCGCACCGCCGCCGGGACGGCCGCGCTGGTGCTGGCCGGCGTCCCGCTGCTCGCGGGGTGCGCGTCGACCGTCGGGGTCGCGGTGGCCCCCGACGCGGCGGACCCGGCGTGCGCGCGGGTGGTGCTGGCGCTGCCCGAGCAGCTCGGCGACGGGCTGGACGAGCTCCGCACGACGAGCCAGGCGACCTGGGCGTGGGGCGACCCGACGGACCCGGTGACGCTGCGCTGCGGCGTGGCGGTGCCCGGCCCGACGACCGAGCAGTGCGTGACGATGGAGACGGCGAGCGGCACCAGCATCGACTGGCTCGTGCGGGCCGACGCGGAGCCCGCGGACCCCGGCGCCGACCCCGACGACGCCGACGACGACGCCGGCACCGACGCAGCCGACCCGGCGGCCTCCGCCGACCCGACGGCCGACCCCGGCGCGACGGCCGACCCCGCCGCGGACCCGTCGTCCGGCACCGATGCCCTGCTCGACCCCGGCTCGTCCGACTGGACGTTCGTGACCTACGGCCGCGACCCCGCGGTGGAGGTGCACGTCCCGGCCGCGGTGGTCGCGGAGCGGTCGACGTCGTTCCTGGACGCGCTCAGCCCCGCGATCGCCCAGGTCGAGGCGACGCGCGCCTGCCTCTGACGCCTGCGGGCGACCCCAGCACGCGCGAACGCGTCAGCGCAGCCCGGTCGGCCGCTCGAGCGCGAGCTGCAGCAGCTCGTCCAGCAGGTCGGCGTAGGACAGCCCGCTCTGCTGCCACATGCGGGGGTACATCGAGAACGGCGTGAACCCGGGCATGGTGTTGATCTCGTTGACGACCACCTCGCCGCCGGGCGTGACGAACACGTCGACCCGCCCGAGACCCTCGCCGTCGACGGCCTCGAAGGTCCGCACGGCGACGTCCTGCACGCGGGCGATGACGTCCTCGGGCAGGTCGGCGGGGCAGGACAGCTGGACGGCGGCCTCGTCGAGGTACTTGGCCTCGAAGTCGTAGAACCCGTGGGTCGCGTCGGTCACGACGATCTCGCCCGGCAGGGACGCCCGGGGGCGCGCGCCCCCGCGGCCGCCGAGGACGGCGCACTCGATCTCGCGCCCGACGATGCCGGCCTCGACCACGACCTTCGGGTCGTGCTCCTGGGCGGCGGCGACGGCGGCGGGCAGGTCGGCGGGGTCGACGACCCGGGTGATGCCGATGCTGGACCCGGCGCGGGCCGGCTTGACGAACAGCGGCAGCCCGAGCGCGGCGATCCGGGCGCGGACGCCGTCGCGGTCGGTCTCCAGGTCGTCGCCGCGCAGGGTGACGAACGGCCCGACGGGCAGCCCGGCGCCGGCGAGGACGATCTTCATGAAGTGCTTGTCCATGCCGACCGCGGAGGCGAGCACGCCTGCGCCGACGTAGCGGACGTCGGCGAGCTCCAGCATGCCCTGGAGCGTGCCGTCCTCGCCGAAAGGCCCGTGCAGCAGCGGCAGGACGACGTCCACGGCGCCGAGGTCCACGGCGGGCGACCCGGGCTCGATGACCTGCAGCTCGCGCGAGCCGACCTCCTGCGGGAGCAGGACCTGCTCGGGGACGGCCTCGACCTCGGGCAGCCGGCCGTCCACGATGGCCCAGCGGTCCGGGTCGTCGGCGACGCGCACCCACCGGCCCTGGGGGGTGATGCCGATCGGCAGCACGTCGTACCGCTCCCGGTCGATCGCGCGGAGCACGGCCCCGGCGGTGGCGCACGAGATGGCGTGCTCGCTGGAGCGCCCCCCGAACAGCACGAGCACCCGGGGGCGGCTGGCGGCGGACGCGGCGGGCCCGGACACGGGCTCAGGGAGGCTGGACATCGCCCGGCAGCCTAGCCGCTGGGTGGGACGGGACCGTCGACGCCGCGCGCGTGCGCGTAGCCTGCGGCCCGTGACCCCGCACGAGCACGACGCCGACCTGTCCCGCGAGACCCTCGCCGTGACGGCGGGCCGCCCCGCCCGCGCGCAGGGCGCCCCCGTGAACCCCCCGGTGGTGCTGTCCTCGACGTACGTGTCGCAGGGCGTGCCGCAGCCCGGCGAGATGATGTACGCCCGCGGCGACACCGAGACGTGGGGCCCTTTCGAGGCGACCCTCGGCGCCCTGGAGGGCTCGGCGCACCCGGCGCTGGTGCTCGGCTCCGGCATGGCCGCGATCGCCGCGGCGCTGTCGCTCGTCCCGCACGGCGGCCGGCTGGTCCTCCCCCGGCACGCGTACCAGGTGACGCTGGGCTACGCCCGCGACCTGGCGGAGCGCTCCGACGTCGAGGTGCAGCAGGTCGACATCGCGGACACGGACGCCGTCGTCGCGGCGCTGGACCCGGCCGCGTCCCCCACGGGCCGCGCCACGTCGCTGCTGTGGGTGGAGTCGCCGACCAACCCGATGCTCGAGGTGGCGGACCTGCCGGCGCTGGTCGCCGCGGGCCACGCCGCCGGCGCGCTGGTGGCGGTGGACAACACGTTCGCGACGCCGCTGGTGCAGCGCCCGCTGGAGCACGGGGCGGACGTCGTCGTGCACTCGGTGACCAAGTACCTCGCAGGCCACAGCGACGTCGTGCTCGGCGCGGTGCTCACCGACGACGCGGCCCTCCGGGAGAAGCTGCACGGCTACCGCACGGTGCACGGCGCGATCGCCGGCCCGTTCGAGGTCTACCTGGCCCTGCGCGGCATCCGCACCCTCGCCCTGCGCGTCGAGCGCTCGCAGCGCACCGCCCTCGACCTGGCCCGGCGGCTGGCCGAGCATCCCGGCGTCGTGGAGGTGCGGCACCCCGGCCTCCCCGGCGACCCCGGCCACGAGCGCGCCACCGCGCAGATGGCGGGCTACGGCTCGATCATCGGGCTGCGTCCCGCGGGCGGGGCGGCCGGTGCGGACGCGCTCGTCGCCGCGCTGCGGCTCTGGGTGCCGGCGACGAGCCTCGGCGGCGTGGAGTCGAGCATCGAGCGCCGCCGCCGGTTCGCCACCGAGTCGCCCACGGTCCCGGAGGACCTGCTGCGGCTGAGCGTCGGCATCGAGGACGTCGAGGACCTCTGGCGGGACCTGGACCGCGCGCTGCGCGGCTGACGGGGCTAGACGCCCTCGGCCTTGCGGGGCCGCCCGAGCAGCAGGGGCGCGAGCGCGTCGACGGGCAGCCCCTCGTGCAGCACCTGGACGACGGCGGCGGTGATCGGCATCTCGACGCCCACCCGCTCGGCCAGGTCGAGCACGGACCGGGACGACTTCACGCCCTCGGCGGTGCCGCCGGTCGCCGCCACGGCCTCGTCGAGCGACAGCCCGCGGCCGACGGCCAGGCCCAGCCGGTGGTTCCGCGAGTCGGGCGAGGCGCAGGTCGCCATCAGGTCGCCCATGCCCGCCAGCCCCGGGAAGGTCTCGGCCTTCGCGTCGAGCGCCAGGCCGAGCCGCGTGATCTCGACCAGGCCCCGCGTGATCACGGTCGCCATCGTGTTGTAGCCGAGCCCGCGTCCCTGGGAGATGCCCACGGCCAGCGCGATGACGTTCTTCACGGCGCCGCACAGCTCGACGCCCACGACGTCGTCGTTGGTGTACGGCCGGAAGTACGCCGACGCGCACGCGGCCGCGACGCGCTCGGCGGTGCCCGCGTCCGCCGAGGCCACGACGGTGGCGGTCGGCTGGCGGGCGGCGATCTCGGCGGCCAGGTTCGGACCGGACAGCACGGCGAGGCGCTCGGCCGGCAGGCCCAGGGCCTCGCCCATGACCTCGCTCATCCGCCGGTCGGTGGCGAGCTCGACGCCCTTCATCAGCGACACGGCGACCGCGCCCGGCGCGAGCGCGTCGGCGAGCGGGGTCAGCACGGCGCGCGCGGACTGGGACGGCACGGCGACCGCGACGACGTCCGCCCCGGCGACGGCGGCGGCCGGGTCGGCCTCCCCCGTCACCCGCTCGGGCAGGTCGATCCCGGGCAGGTAGCGCTCGTTGCGGTGGTCGCGGGCGATGGCCTCGCACACCGCGGCGTCGCGGCCCCAGACGGTGACGTCGCACCCCGCGTCGGCGAGGACGGCGGCGAACGTGGTGCCCCAGGCGCCGGCCCCGAGGACGGCGGCGCGGGTCACGTGAGGTCCGTCGTCGCGCCGCCCGGGCGCCGCATGTCGTACGGCTGCGCCGGGGGCGTCCCGCCTCGCACGTCCGCGAGCAGCGCGGTGATCGCGGCCATGACGCGAGCGGTGGCCTCGCGGAGGGTCGCGGCGTCGAGCGGCCGGTCGTAGAGGTCGGACAGGTCGACCGGGGGGCCGGCGACGACCGTGACCTTCTTCGGCGGGATCGGCTTGAAGACCTTCTTGTACCGCCCGAGCAGGTCCTGGGCGCCCCACTGGGCGATCGGGACGACGGGCACGCGCGCGGTCAGCGCCAGGCGGGCGACGCCGGTCTTGGCCACCATCGGCCACAGGTCGGGGTCGCGGGTCAGCGTGCCCTCCGGGAACACCGCGACGCACTCGCCCTCCGCGAGGGCGGCCTCGGCGGCGCGCAGCGAGTCGCCCGCCTTCGAGGTGTTCCGGTAGACGGGGATCTGCCCCGACGTGCGCAGCACCCAGCCGAGGACCGGCACGCCGAACAGCGACGACTTCGCGAGGATCTTCGGCGCCACCCCGTTGTCGTAGAGGTAGTGCGCGAACGTCACCGGGTCGACGTTGGTCATGTGGTTCCCGGCGGCGATGAACCCGGTGCCGGCCGGCAGGTGCTCGGCGCCTCGCCAGTCACGCCGCGTGATCGCGTACAGCACGGGGCGCAGCACGCGGGCGATGTTGCGGTAGGACCGGTTCGCACGGGGGGGATGCACGGGAGCCGATGCTACCCGGAGGGGCCGCGGGACCCGCCGAGCACCCGGCCCGCGTGACGGGGGCCCGGCGCGACGGGGAGCCCAGAGTAGGGCGCGGGGCCGCGAGCGCAACCGGGGACGCAGGGCCGACGTGCGCCGGGCGCTCCGATTTGGCACTATCGACCCCGGTCCCCTCGGCTCACCCCCCAGGGCCTCCGCGCATCGTTGGGACGAAGCGAGCTGCGCGAGAAACCTGGTGCGACGTGCGCGAACGTCGTCGCACCTCGGCTTCGGAGCACCACATTGTCCGTTTCCTCTCGTCCCTCGACCACGTCGACGCAGCCGCGGTCGGTCGCCCCGGGGACCTTCCACGTGCTCGGGGAGGGCGACTCGCTCGCCTGGTCCGAGCCGGTCTACCGGCTGCACGGCTTCGAGCCCGGCGACGTCGTCCCCTCGACCGCCCTGATGCTGGCGCACTGCCACCGCGAGGACCGCGCCGCCCTGGAGGCGGTGCTCCGCGCGGCGCCCGTCCCCGGCGGGGACGGCAGCAGCGTCCGCTACCGCCTCCTGGACACCGCCGGCACCGAGCGCTCGGTGCTCGCCGTGCTGGCGCCGGGCGTCGACCCGCGGCACGGCCACCGCTCGGCGGACGGCGACGGCCGACCCGCGCCCGACCACGACGGGGCTCCGGCCGCGGACGGCGCCGTGCACGACGGCCGGCCGGCCGAGCGGCTCGGGATGCTGATCGACCTCGGCGCGGAGATCGGCGCGAGCGCCGCCCGCCGCGCGGACGACATGCTCGCCGCGGCGATCGCCTCCCGCGAGGTCATCGACCAGGCCAAGGGCGCGGCGATGCTCGCCTACGGCCTGGACGGCGAGGCGGCGTTCGAGTTCCTGCGCTGGCACTCCGAGCACCTCAACGTGAAGGTCCGGGGCGTCGCGGAGCGCCTGCTCCGGTCCCTGCCCGGCCGGCCCGCCGACCGCGACCCCCGGGACGTCCTGGACGCCGCCCTCGCCGACCTCGGCGTCGTGCCGGGCACGGCGCGCGACCTGACAGGTCACGGCGACGGCCCGACGCTCCCGGCGTCCCTGACGGTCCGGCACGTCACCGAGGGCCGCGCGGTGGTCGCGCACCTCGAGGGCGAGGTCGACGCCGCGACGGCCCCGACGCTGGTCGCCGGGCTGAGCGAGGCGCTGAAGGCCGTCCCGCCGCGCGGGACGCTCGTCGTCGACGGCTCGGGCCTGCTGCGGCTCGGACCGGTGGCCGCGCTGCACATCGCCCGGCTGCGTCGGCGCGCCGAGAACGCGGGCGTCCAGCTCCGGGTCGTCCCGCTCCGGGACGGCCGCCCCGGGATGCGCGCGGAGGTCGCCGGCACGAGCATGTGAGGGACCCGGAACGAGGAGGACCCGCATGACCCAGGACCCGGACGAGCGCCCCGACGGCCTCCTGCCCGACGGCGACCCCGACGACCGGGCGGAGCAGAGCACACCGGGCTCCGACGGCGACGGACCCGAGGCGGGCTACACGGACCCGGGAAGCGCGGACGACGCGCCGGAGGGTGACGCGCCCGCGGACGGGCGCTGAGGCGGTGAGCGCCGTGGTCGAGCCCGGCACCCCCGACGACCCCGTGCAGGTCACGGGGTCGGAGGCGTGGCGTGCCGGGGCTCTCGACGAGATCCAGGAGCTCCTGGTCTCGTCGGTGCCCGTCGACTCCCTGCTCGACGCCATCGTCGGGCACGCCGCCCGGCGCGCCGGCGGCTCGGCCGCGATCACCGTCCGGCTCGGTCGCACGTCGGCCGTGGCGGCGGCGTCGGACGCGCTCGCCGCGGCGTGCGACCGCGCGGAGCAGGAGGCCGGCGAGGGACCGTGCCTGGACGCCTCCCGCGAGCAGCGCCGGATCACCGTCCCCGACGTCCACGACGACCCGCGGTGGCCCGCGTGGCGGGAGGCGACGCTCGCGGCGGGGTTCTGCGCCACGGCCGCGCTCCCGGCCGCCCGGCACGCCGAGGTCGACGTCGATCTCGCGATCGACCTGTACCGCCCGGAGCCGGGCGAGTGGGGCGAGGACGTCCTCGGGGACGTCGCCCGGTTCGCGGACGACGCCGCCCGGGCGGTCGCGGTGGCGGCGCGCGCCCAGGAGCAGCGTCGCACCAACGAGGACCTGCGCAGCGCGATGGCGGCCCGCGCCGTCATCGACCAGGCGCTCGGGGTGGTCATGGCCCAGAACCGGTGCGGGCCCGAGGAGGCGTTCGCCATCCTCCGTCGGGCCTCGCAGACCCGGAACCAGAAGATGCGCGACCTCGCCGCCGCGATGGTCGCGTCGGTCTCCGGCCAGGAGCCGCAAAGCCCGCACGACTTCCAGGAGCGCCCGCGCCGCTGACCCGCCGGGGCCGCTGCTGGGGGTGCGGCCTCCCGTGGCTGCGCCGGCGCCGGACCTCCGCCGGACGGGACGAGGCCGCGGTCGGCGCGTCCCCCTGCGGCGCGCCGACCGCGGCGCTGTCCGGAGGGGCGCCACCCGTGCCGCCGCGTCGGGCGTCGGGCCGCTGCCTCGGGGCGTCCCCGGCCCCGGACTCGTGATCCGGGCCGTCGCTGGACCCGCGCCCCACGCTAGGGACATCCGCGCGGGTCGCAACCCGGGAGCAGGCGCCGCCCCTACCCGACCGTGCTCGCGCGGACCCGCACCCGGAACGGGACGACGACCTGCGCCGGTGCGACGGCCGGGTCCTCCACCCGCCGCACCAGCAGTCGCACCGCCTCGCGGGCGAGCAGCCCGAGGTCCGGCGCGACGGACGAGAGGCCCGCGTACCGGGACTCCTCGACGTCGTCGAACCCCGCGACCGCGACGTCGTCCGGGACCGCCAGGCCCGCGGCGCGCAGGGCGTGCCACGCGCCGAGCGCGAGCAGGTCGTTGAAGCAGAGCACCGCGTCGGGTCGCACCCCGGCGGCGAGCAGCTCGCGCACCGCCCGGACGCCGTCGTCGCGCCGGTAGGCGCCCACGCGGGGCACCAGGGCCTCGTCGGGCGCGAGGCCGGCGGCGGCGAGCGCCTCGACGTGCCCGCGCCACCGCTCGCCGCCCGTGCTGCCCGGCTCCTGGCGGCCGAGCACCGCGATCCGCCGCCGCCCCGTGGCCAGCAGGTGCTCGGTCAGCTCGCGCGCGGCGCGGACGCTGTCCATCGCGACGTGGTCGGCCCCGACGTCGTAGCGGTGCTCGCCGAGCATGACGATCGGGGTGCGCCCGATCCGCCGGACCACCGCCTCGCGCGGCGTGACCAGCGGCGACAGGATCACCCCGTCGACCAGCCGTGAGGTGAGGTCCACCAGCGCGACGCGCTCCCCCTCGAGGTCGCCGCGCGTCTCCTCGATCACCAGGACGCGGCCGTGCTCCTTCGCCGCCCGGCCCGCCGCGGACGCGAGCGCCGCGAAGTACGGCGAGGTGAGCTCGGGCACCGCCAGCGCGAGGATCCCCGACCGGCCGTGCCGCAGGCTGCGCGCGGTCTGGTTGGGCCGGTACCCGAGCAGCTCGATGGCCGCGAGCACCCGCGCCCGCGTCACCTCGCTGACGTGCGGGTGGCCGTTCACGACGTTCGACACGGTCTTGAACGACACCCCGGCCCGCGCGGCCACGTCCCGCAGCGTCACGGTCACGGGTGCCGGCCCACCGGGACCGCGGGCCCGTCCAGCACGGGTACGCCGTCCGCGTCCCAGTCCAGCGGGGTCAGCCACACCTGCCGGCCCGGGAAGGTCGAGCCCACCGCGTCCGGCGGCCAGGCGTGGTGCACGTACCAGGTCGCCCCGTCGTCGGCCGTCACGACGCACCCGTGCCCGGGTCCCGCCGCCTCGGGCGACGAGCGCATGAGCGGCTCGTCCCGCGGCTTGGTCCACGGCCCCGTGAGCGCGTCGGCGACCGCCCAGCCGACGCCGTAGTCCGCGGACCCGTAGTCGTTGGCCGAGTAGAGCAGGTGGTACCGCCCGTCGCGCGCGACCACGGTCGGGCCTTCCACGAGGTGCCCCTCCCACGGCTGGTCGTGCGTGATCAGGTCCACCGGTCCGTCGCCCACGAGCGCGGACCCGTCCGGGCTCAGCTGCTGGACCCGGATCCAGGACCGCACGCCGACGTGGTTGCCGTCGTTCTTCCACAGCAGGTACGGCGTGCCGTCGAGGTCGACGAACGGCGAGGCGTCGATGGACCCGCCCTCCGCGTGCTCGCAGACGAACGGGGCCGCGGCCTCGTCGACGAACGGGCCCGCCGGGTGGTCCGCGAACGCGACGCCCACGCACTGCTGCTGGGTCCCGCGCTCCATCGCGGTGTAGTACGCGACGTACCGCCCGCCGAGCTCGACCACCTCCGGCGCCCAGTGCCGCCCCGCGCCGGACCACGGGGCCAGCACCGGCATCCCGTCGCCGACCACCTCCCAGTGGACGAGGTCGTCGGAGCGCAGGACCGGCAGGGTGCCGATCCGCCCCTGGGTGCCGTACGCGTACCAGGCGCCCTCGGCGCGCAGCACGAAGGGGTCGGGCAGGTTGCCGTCGTAGACGGGGTTGGTGAAGGCCACGTCGGTCTCCTCGCTGGTCGCAGGGGTGGGGTCGGGCTCCGGTCCGGGCGCTCCGCCGCAGCCGGCCAGGGCGGCCGCGAGCGCGAGCGTCGTCGCCGCGACCCCCGCCCGCACCGCCCCGCCGACCCCCGGGCGTCGGCCCCGTCGCACGCCGCTCACCCCTTCAGCCCGCTGCGCGCGACGCCCTCGATGACGAACCGCTGCGTCAGCACGAACAGGACGATGACCGGGACCGACGCCACGACCGCGCCGGCCATGATCGACGGGTAGTCCGTCACGTAGGCGCCCTGGAGCAGCCGGAGCCCCGCGGGCAGCGTGAGCCGCTCCGGGCTGAACAGCACGTAGACGGGCCAGATGTAGTCGTTCCAGTTCCCGAGGAACGCGAGCACGGCGAGCGTCGCGAGCGCGGGGCGGGTGTTCGGCAGGACCACCCGGCGGAACACGACCCACTGGTTCGCGCCGTCGAGCGCCGCGGCCTCCTCCAGCTCGACCGGCAGGTTCACCATGAACTGCCGGAGGAAGAACACCCCGAACGCCCCCGCGGCGCCCGGGACGACGAGCGCCCACACCGAGTCCGTCCAGCCGAGCCGGTCGATCATCAGGTAGTTCGGCATGAGGAACACGAACGCCGGCAGGAACAGCGTCGACACGATGACGCCGAACACCAGGCCACGTCCCCGGAACGGCATCCGCGCCAGCGCGAACGCCGCCGTCGAGGCGACCACCAGGACGAGGGCGGTGTGCAGCACGCCCGCGAGCAGCGAGTTGAGGAACCAGCGCAGCACCGGGTAGGGCCCGTCGAGGCTGAGCAGCTGCTCGTAGGCGGACAGGTCCACCTCCTGCGGCCAGAGCGTCGGCGGGGACGCCGTCGCCTCGCCGTAGGACTTGACCGACGTGAGGCCCATCCAGAGCAGCGGACCCACGAACGTGGCGACCAGCACGAGCACCAGCGCCCAGACGGCGCCCGCGCCGAGCCCGCGGCGCGCGCGGCCCGTGCGCCCCGCGCTCACGACGCACCCCCGGCGCCGCGGCGGCCGGTGCGGGCACCCCGCCGGCGACCGCCGCGCCCGTCCCGGTCGCGCAGGGCCCAGAAGTTCGCGATCGACACGAGGCCGAGCCCGATCGACAGCAGGTACCCCATGGCGGCGGCCGAGCCCATCTTGTACTGGCCCAGGCCGGTGTCGAGGATGACCATGAGCGCCGTGCGGGTCGACGTGCCGGGTCCGCCGCTGGTCATGAGGTCGGCCTGCCCGAACATGTTCGCCGACGCCAGGAACGTCATCGTGAGCACGAACGCCAGCACCGGTCGCAGGCCCGGCAGGGTCACGTGCCGGAACCGCTGGCCCGCGGAGGCCCCGTCCACCTCAACGGCGTCGTAGAGCTCGCGCGGGACGTCCTGGAGCCCGGCCAGGTAGATGATCGTGTTGAACCCGAGGGTCCACCAGACCGTGACCCCCACCAGCGACACCCAGGTCCACGGCTGCGCGGTCAGCCACGGCACCGGGTCGCCGGCGCCGAGCGCGTGCAGCACCCGGTCCAGGCGGGTCAGGCCGAGCAGGTGGTTGAGCACCCCGAGGTTGGGGTCGAGCACGAACCGGAACAGCACGCCCACCACGGCGACCCCGAGCACGTACGGCAGGAACACCACGGCGCGCAGGAACGTCCGCCCCGGGAACCGCCGGTTGAGGGCCATCGCCAGCAGCAGTGGCAGCGTGAGCAGGAACGGCACCGACGCGACCACGAAGATCCCCGTCGCGGCCATGCCGTCCCAGAACCGCTGGAACACCACGCTCGTCGAG
Source organism: Cellulomonas sp. GbtcB1 (assembly GCF_019091725.1). Lineage (NCBI taxonomy): Bacteria > Bacillati > Actinomycetota > Actinomycetes > Micrococcales > Cellulomonadaceae > Cellulomonas > Cellulomonas sp. GbtcB1. The sequence continues at coordinate 39,052 of NZ_JAGXJG010000001.1, forward strand.
TCGAACAGGTCCGCGTAGTTGCCGAGCCCCACGAACGGCTTGTCCGGCATCAGGTAGTCCCAGTCGTGCAGGGACATCCAGATCCCGCGGACCGCCGGGAGCGCGACGAACGTGCCGAAGACGAGCGCGAACGGCGCCAGGAACGCCCACGGCGTCCACCACGCGCCCCGGCGCAGCGGGCGCCGGGGCGGCGGGAGCGCCGCGCTCATGCGCCGTAGCGGTCGCGGTTGTCGGCCAGCACCTGGTCGGCGCGCGCCGCCGCGTCGGCCAGGGCCTCGCGCGGCTCCTTCACGAGGAGGACCGCCTCGTTCAGCGCGGTGTAGAGCTCGCCGATCGCGTCGCCGATGCCCGGGATCGACGGCGGGAACCGCAGGTCGTCGGCCTGCTCGGCGATCGCCACCTGCGGGGCGAGGGCCCGGAACTCCGCCGACTCCCGCGCCGAGCGCCGCGCCGGGACCTGCCCGCCGACGGCCCACGCCGCGGACTGCTGCGACACCCAGTTCACGAACGTGCGGGCGGCCTCGAGCTGGTCGTCCGTCGTGCCCTTCTGCTTGGTCAGCACGAAGTTGTGCGACCCGGCCCACGCGGCGTCGACGCTCCCGATCCGGGGCAGCCGCCGGACGTCCCACTCGAGGCCGCTGATCTCGTCGAGCGTGTTGATCGACCAGATGCCGTTCCAGTTGAACGCCGCTTGCCCGTTCTGCAGGGCGATGATGTCGGCGTCCTGCCCCACGTCGCGGGCGCTCCAGCCGCGGTGCACGGCGTCGACCATCCAGGACAGCGCCTCGACGCCCTCGTCCTGCGCCCACGCGGCGGTGGCGCCGTCGGCGTCGAGCAGGTCGCCGCCGAACTGCCAGATGAGCGACTGCAGGGTCTGCCCGCCCGTGAAGGTGTGCGGGCTCATCCAGTGCCCCGCGACCCCGTGCGCCAGGAGCGCGTCGAGCGCCGCCTCGTACGACGCGCGGTCCATCGGCGGGTCCGCGGGGTCGAGGCCGGCGTCGGCCATGACCGCGGTGTTGCAGAAGAACCCGAGCGGGTGCACGTCGAGCGGGATGCCGTACCGCTCCCCCGCGTAGATGCCGGCGTCCCACACCGGCCGGATGAAGTCGTCCGCGGTGAGCGCGAGGTCCTCGGCGAGGTCGTCCAGCGGCAGCAGCAGCCCGCGGGCGGCGGAGGTGGGCAGGGAGTCGAGGTGCTGGATCGCGATGTGCGGGCCCTGCCCGGAGGTGAGCGCGGCGGGCAGCTTGGCGTGGAAGTCGGCCCACTCCATCGTCGTCATCTTCACCGCGACGCCCTCGTGCTCCGCGTTGAACCGGTCGACGAGGTCCTGCATCACGGGCCCGTCGCCGCCCGTGAAGCCGTTCCAGAAGGTGAGGTCGACGACCCCGCCGCGCCCGGTGCCCGACGGCGACGGGCTGCCGCTCGAGCAGGCGGCGACGGTCGCGCCGAGGCCGACGGCGCCCAGGCCGGCGAGGAAGCCGCGGCGGGACAGGCCGGTGGGTCGGGGCTGGGCACCCGGACGCGGGCGCGCGGGGGCAGGGACGGGCTGGCTCACGGTGGCTCCTTCGCCATCGGGGCCAGGGGGCGGCGGCTGAGCGCCACCCGGCCGTTACAACGGATAACCGTGGCCTCTGTCTAGCGAAGCCGTTCCTCCGTTGTAAACCCCCACTTCGCCCGCCTGGGGACGACGACGCCCGCCCGGCCGGGGAGGCGGGGCGGGCGTCGCGGGGCCGCTAACGCGGCAGCGTCAGTCGCGGTCGAACTTCGCGCCGAGCGCCTCGAGCTTCGCGGTGAAGTTCTCGTAGCCCCGGTCGATCAGGCTGATCCCGCGCACGGCGGACGTGCCCTGGGCGGTCAGCGCCGCGATGAGGTGGCTGAACCCGCCGCGCAGGTCCGGGACCTCGATGTCGGCCGCGGTGAGCGGCGTCGGGCCGGAGATGACCGCGGAGTGCGAGAAGTTGCGCTGCCCGAACCGGCACGGCCGGCCGCCGAGGCACTCCTTGTAGACCTGGATGGTGGCGCCCATGCCACGCAGGGCGTCGGTGAAGCCGAACCGGTTCTCGTACACGGTCTCGTGCACGATCGACAGCCCCTTGGCCTGCGTCAGGGCGACCACGAGCGGCTGCTGCCAGTCGGTCATGAACCCCGGGTGCACGTCGGTCTCCAGCACGATCGACCTCAGGTCGCCGCCCGGGTGGAAGAACCGGATGCCCTCGTCGTCGATCGCGAACTCGCCGCCCACCTTGCGGAACGTGTTGAGGAACGCGGTCATCTCGGGCTGGGTCGCACCGCGGACGTACACGTCGCCGCCGGTGGCCAGCGCGGCCGAGGCCCAGGAGGCCGCCTCGATGCGGTCCGCCAGGGCCGTGTGCTGGAAGCCCACCAGCCGGTCGACGCCCTCGATCCGGATGACCCGGTCGGTGTCGACGGAGATGATCGCGCCCATCTTCTGCAGGACGTTGATCAGGTCCATGATCTCGGGCTCGATGGCCGCGTTGGTCAGCTCGGTCATGCCCTCGGCGCGCACGGCGGTGAGCAGCAGCTGCTCGGTGGCGCCGACGCTCGGGTAGGGCAGCGTGATCTTGGTGCCCTGGAGGCGGCGCGGCGCACGGATGTGGATGCCGTTCTCGCGCTTGTCCACCACGGCGCCGAACTGCCGCAGGATGTCCAGGTGGTAGTTGATCGGCCGGTCGCCGATCCGGCAGCCGCCCAGGTCGGGGATGAACGCCTCGCCGAGCCGGTGCAGCAGCGGGCCGCAGAACAGGATCGGGATGCGGCTGGAGCCCGCGTGCGCGTCGATGTCGGCCACGTGCGCGGACTCGACGTCGGTCGGGTCGAGCCGCAGGACGCCGCCCTCGGCGTCGGCGGACACCCGCACGCCGTGCAGCTCCAGCAGGCCGGTGACGACGCCGACGTCGCGGATCTGCGGCACGTTGCGCAGCTCGCTCGGGGTCTCGCCCAGCAGGGCCGCCACCATCGCCTTGGAGACGAAGTTCTTGGCGCCCCGCACGGTGATCTCGCCCGAGAGGGGCGTGCCGCCGTGGACGTAGAGGAGATCGGTCATCCCCCCATGGTGGCGCACGCGCCGGGCGGGTCACGCACCCGCGCCGCGCGGGCCGCACAGCGCGCGCCAAACCTCCACATATGGGACGCCCGGGCCGCGCAGGATGCTGCGCGACCCGGGCGGGGTCCCAGGGCCGGGACGGGCCCGGCGGACGGCTCAGAGGCCGGGGCGCTTGCCCAGGCTGAGCTCGACCGGGCGCGCGGCCTTGATCTCCACCGGCGGCAGGTGCTTGGCCGGCAGGGTCTTCGGGCGCCAGGCGTCGCGGGTGGCCTCGAACGCCGTGATCTCGTCCTCGTGCTGCAGGGTCAGGCCGATGTCGTCCAGGCCCTCCATGAGGCGCCAGCGGGTGTAGTCGTCGATCTGGAACGGCACCACGACGTCGTCGCAGGTGACCGTCTTCGCCTCGAGGTCGACGGTCACCTCGGTGCCCGGCGCGGCCTCCAGGACCTTCCAGATGAGCTCGACGTCCTCCTGCGCCAGCTGGGCCGCGACGAGGCCCTGCTTGCCGGAGTTGCCGCGGAAGATGTCGGCGAACCGCGAGGCCAGGACGACCTTGAAGCCGTAGTCCTTGAGCGCCCACACGGCGTGCTCGCGGGACGAGCCGGTGCCGAAGTCCGGGCCGGCGACGAGGACCGAGCCGGTGCGGTAGGCGTCCTGGTTCAGGACGAACGACGGGTCGCCCCGCCAGGCCGCGAACAGCGCGTCCTCGAAGCCCGTACGGGTCACGCGCTTGAGGTAGACGGCCGGGATGATCTGGTCGGTGTCGACGTTGCTGCGGCGCAGCGGGACGCCGACGCCGGTGTGCTGGGTGAACTTCTCCACGAGCGTGCTCGCTCTCTCGGTCAGAGGGTCTTCGGGGCGGCGGTGCGGCGGCTCAGGCCGGCTGGAGGTCCAGCGGCGAGCCGTCCGGGACCGCCACGTCCGGGCCCAGGTCGGAGACGGACGACAGCGTGCCGCGGATGGCCGTGGCGGCGGCGACCAGCGGGGACACCAGGTGCGTGCGGCCGCCCTTGCCCTGTCGGCCCTCGAAGTTGCGGTTCGACGTCGACGCCGACCGCTCCCCCGGCGCGAGCTGGTCCGGGTTCATGCCCAGGCACATCGAGCAGCCGGCGTTGCGCCACTCCGCCCCGAAGTCGAGGAAGATCTTGTCCAGGCCCTCGGCCTCGGCCTGCAGCCGCACGCGGGCGGACGACGGCACGACCAGGACGCGCAGGGTGTCGGCCTTCTTCTGGCCCTGCATGAGCTTCGCGGCCGCGCGCAGGTCCTCGATGCGGCCGTTCGTGCAGGAGCCGATGAACACCGTGTCGACCGCGATCTCGCGCAGCGGCTGACCCGGGGTCAGGCCCATGTACTCGATGGCCCGCTCGGCGGCGACGCGCTCGTTGGCGTCGGCGATCTCCTCCGGCACCGGCACGGCGCCCGACAGCGGCAGCCCCTGGCCGGGGTTGGTGCCCCACGTGACGAACGGCTCGAGGTCCGCGGCCTCCAGGACCACCTCGGCGTCGAACGTCGCGTCGTCGTCGCTGCGCAGCGTCTCCCAGTACGCGACCGCGGCGTCCCAGTCGGCGCCCTCGGGGGCGTGCGGGCGGCCCTTCAGGTAGTCGAAGGTCGTCTGGTCCGGGGCGATCATGCCGGCGCGGGCGCCCGCCTCGATCGACATGTTGCAGATCGTCATGCGGCCCTCCATCGAGAGGGACCGGATGGCCTCGCCGCGGTACTCCAGGACGTAGCCCTGGCCGCCGCCGGTGCCGATCTTCGCGATGACGGCCAGGATGATGTCCTTCGCCGTCGCGCCGATCGGCAGGGCGCCGTTCACCGTGATCGCCATCGTCTTGAACGGGGCGAGCGGCAGGGTCTGCGTGGCGAGCACGTGCTCGACCTCGGACGTGCCGATGCCGAACGCCAGCGCGCCGAACGCGCCGTGCGTGGACGTGTGCGAGTCGCCGCAGACGACCGTCAGGCCCGGCATCGTCAGGCCGAGCTGCGGGCCGACCTGGTGCACGATGCCCTGGTCCGCGTCGCCGAGGGAGTGCAGCCGGACGCCGAACTCCTTCGCGTTGTTCCGCAGCGTGTCGATCTGCGTGCGCGACGTCGCGTCGGCGATCGGCAGGTCGATGTCGAGCGTCGGGGTGTTGTGGTCCTCGGTGGCGAGCGTGAGGTCCGGGCGGCGGACGGGACGGCCGGCGAGCCGGAGCCCCTCGAACGCCTGGGGGCTGGTGACCTCGTGCACGAGGTGCAGGTCGATGTAGAGCAGATCGGGCGCGCCGTCGGCGCCGCGCCGCACGATGTGGTTCTCCCACACCTTCTCCGCCAGTGTGCCGGCCATGTTCGGGCGTCCTCTCCTCCGTCGGTCGGTGGGGGCCGACCGGGGTCTTCGTGGTGCCGACTTGCGTCTCAGTGTGCGAGACGGCAATATCGACCTATGGACAACTCTAGCGGAGTCGGCGTGCTGGACAAGGCCGCCTCGGTCCTCAACGCCCTCGAGGCCGGACCCGCCACCCTCGCGCAGCTGGTCAACGCCACCCATCTTGCCCGCCCGACGGCCCACCGGCTGGCCGTCGCGCTCGAGCACCACCGCCTGGTGGGGCGCGACATGCAGGGCCGGTTCGTCCTGGGTCCGCGGCTGACCGAGCTGGCGAGCGCGGCCGGCGAGGACCGGCTGCTCGCCGCCGCCGGCCCCGTCCTCGCGGCGCTGCGCGACCACACGGGCGAGAGCGCCCAGCTGTACCGCCGCCAGGGCGACCAGCGCATCTGCGTGGCCGCCGCCGAGCGGCCCATCGGCCTGCGCGACTCGATCCCCGTGGGCGCGACGCTCACGATGGCGGCCGGGTCCGCGGCGCAGATCCTGCTCGCCTGGGAGGAGCCGGACCGGCTGCACCGCGGCCTGCAGGGCGCCAAGTTCACCGCGACGATCCTGTCCGGCGTCCGCCGCCGCGGCTGGGCGCAGTCCGTGTCCGAGCGCGAGGTCGGCGTGGCGTCGGTCTCCGCCCCGGTGCGCGGGCAGTCGGGGCGCGTCGTCGCGGCGGTCTCGATCTCGGGCCCCGTGGAGCGGCTGTCGCGCCAGCCGGGGCGGCTGCACGCCGCCGCGGTGGTGTCGGCGGCGAACCGTCTGACGGAGGTCCTGCGCCGCACGGCGGAGTGACCCCGACCAGCCCGACCCGCTGCGCGAGGCCGTCACCCCCTCGGGGGTGGCGGCCTCACGGCGTCCCGGCTGCCTGGGCGGGCCGAGACGGCCGCGCCGGGCCGAGACGGGCATGCCGGCCTGCGACGGGCACGCCGGCCCGAGGTCTGCGGGCACGGTGCGCCGAGGTCGGCGGTTGCGCCCGAGGTCGGCGGTTGCGCCCGAGGTCGGCGGTTGCGCCCGAGGTCGGCGGTTGCGCCGCCCGCCGGGTGGCCGGAACCGACGACCTCGGGCGCCGCACATCCGCCGCGCCCCGCCTGCGCCCGCCCCGCGCCGCGGACAGCAGAAAGGCCGGCCGCCTGCTGGCGACCGGCCTTTCCCTATGTACCCCCAAGGGGATTCGAACCCCTGTTACCGCCGTGAGAGGGCGGCGTCCTAGGCCACTAGACGATGGGGGCCTAGTTGATCTCGCCACCGGAGCGGCTTGACCGGGTCTTACTGTACTGCATCCTGCTCGGCCTCTTCAAATCGGCCTTTCCGGGCCGTTCTGTGAAACCTTGCTGGGGTACCAGGACTCGAACCTAGACTAAGTGAACCAGAATCACTCGTGCTGCCAATTACACCATACCCCAATGGCACTTCCGGCCATTCCTCCGGTCCCGCAGCCAGCGCCGACCGGCGCACGGGGCGCCTGATGGAGCGGGTTGGAGGACCGGCGTTCTGGACGCCGTGCCGACCGAGAACATTACCGGAGGAACGGGCCTGCTCCAAACCGGCCGCTCGCGACGCGCGTCACAGGCGTCGCGAGCGGGTCCGGTCAGAGCCCGAGCACCCCCGGCAGCTCTGTCAGCGACGTGATCACGACGTCGGTCGGCAGCGCCTCGGTGTCGTTCGCGTGCTTGGCCCCCAGCTGCGGCCGCGCGAGCCACACGCCGCGCAGCCCGGCCGCCACCGCGGCGCGCGCGTCGACGTCGAGCTCGTCGCCGACGTACGCCGTCCGCTCCGGGGAGGTCCCCAGCCGGCGGCAGGCCTCGGCGAACACCCGCGGGTCGGGCTTGCCGAACCCGAGGGTGTCGACGCCGACCAGCAGCGGCACGTCGTCGGCCAGGCCCGCGCGGGTGAGCTTGCGCACCTGGTACTCGGTCGCGGCGTTGGTCAGCGCACCGACCTTGATCCCGGCGTCGAGCAGCCGGCGCACCACGCCGGCGGCGTCGTCGTGCGCGGCCCACGAGCCGGTGAACCGGTCCTCGAACAGCGCGTTCCACCGGTCGTAGGCCGCGTCGTCGAGCACGGGACCGCCGAACGCCGCGTGCAGGTCGTTCGCCCGGCCCATCCGCTGCTCGCGGTAGGACACCTCGCCGCGGGTGTACCCGCGGTACCGGCCGTGGGCGTCCGCGCGCCAGTGGTCGAGCACCTCGGTGTCCCGCGCGGGGTCCAGGCCCGGCAGCCACTCCCGCGAGACAGCGGCCAGGGCCGCGGCGAACGCCCCGTGCGTGTCGACCAGCGTGTCGTCGACGTCGAACAGCACGCCGTCGACGGCGCGCTCCCCCGCCGGTCCCGCAGCCGCGGCCGTCACAGCGACGCGCGCAGCGCGGCGATCCGGGCGATCGTCGAGGCCCGGCCCAGGATCTCCAGCGACTCGAACAGCGGCGGCGACACCCGGCGGCCGGACACGGCCACGCGCAGCGGCGTGAACGCGAACCGCGGCTTGATGCCGAGCCCGTCGACCAGAGCGGCCTGCAGGGCGTCCTGCGTGGCCTCGGTGGTGAACCCGTCCTCGGGCAGGGCCGACAGCGCCTCGGTGGCGGCGTCGAGCACCTGGGCGGCGGTGTCCTTGAGCGCGCCGCGGGCGTCGTCCTCGACCGCGAGCGCGTCGTCGGCCGTGAACAGGAACCCGAGCATCCCGACGGCCTCGCCGAGCAGCGTGACGCGGGTCTGGATCAGCGGCGCCCCGGCGTCGAGCAGCGCGCGGTGCTCCGGCGACAGGTCGGCGTAGGAGTCGGCGGGCACCAGGCCGGCGCGGTGCAGGTACGGCACCAGGCGGTCCCGGAAGTCGTCGGCCGCGAGCAGCCGGACGTGCTCGGCGTTGATGGCCTCGGCCTTCTTGAGGTCGAACCGCGCGGGGTTCGGGTTCACGTCGGCGACGTCGAAGGCCTCGACCAGCTCGGCGACCGAGAAGATGTCCCGGTCCGGCCCGATCGACCAGCCGAGCAGCGACAGGTAGTTCAGCAGGCCCTCGGGCGTGAAGCCGCGCTCCCGGTGCAGGAACAGGTTCGACTCGGGGTCGCGCTTGGAGAGCTTCTTGTTGCCCTCGCCCATGACGTACGGCAGGTGGCCGAACGCCGGCATCACGGTGGCGACGCCGATCTCGAGCAGCGCCCGGTAGAGCACGACCTGGCGCGGGGTGGACGACAGCAGGTCCTCGCCGCGGAGCACGTGCGTGATGCCCATGAGCGCGTCGTCGACCGGGTTCACCAGCGTGTAGAGCGGGTGGCCGTTGCCGCGGACGATCACGAAGTCGGGGACCGAGCCGGCCTTGAACGTGACCTCGCCGCGGACCAGGTCGGTGAACGTGACGTCCTCGTCGGGCATCCGCAGGCGCAGCACGGGCTCGCGGCCCTCGGCGCGGTACGCGGCCTTCTGCTCGTCGGTGAGGTCGCGGTCGTAGCCGTCGTAGCCGAGCTTGGGGTCGCGGCCGGCGGCGCGGTGCCGGGCCTCGACCTCCTCCGGCGTCGTGAACGACTCGTAGGCGTAGCCGCCCTCGACCAGCCGGCGCGCGACGTCGGCGTACAGGTCCATGCGCTGCGACTGCCGGTACGGCTCGTGCGGCCCGCCGACCTCGACGCCCTCGTCCCAGTCGAGGCCGAGCCAGCGCAGCGCGTCGAGCAGCTGCTGGTACGACTCCTCGGAGTCGCGCGCCGGGTCGGTGTCCTCGATGCGGAACACGAACGTGCCGCCGACGTGCCGCGCGTACGCCCAGTTGAACAGGGCGGTGCGGATCAGGCCGACGTGCGGCGTACCGGTCGGGGACGGGCAGAAGCGGACGCGCACCGGCGTCGCGGGGGCAGCAGCACTCACGCGCTCCACCCTAGCGAGCGCGGCGGGCCTCCCCCGCCGCGCTCCGGCCCCACGGCCTCAGGACCGGCGCAGCACCGGGTTGCGCAGGGTGCCGATCTCCTCGACCTCGACCTCGACGACGTCCCGCTCGGCCAGCAGGCCGACGCCCGCCGGGGTGCCGGTGAGGATGATGTCGCCCGGCAGCAGCGTGAACACCTCGGAGATGTACGAGATCAGGTACGCGACGTCGAACACCATCTGCGACGTCCGGCCGTCCTGCTTGGCCTCGCCGTTGACCCGGGACCGCACGGCCAGGTCCTCGACGTCGAGCCCGGGCACGACCCACGGGCCGATCGGGCAGGACGAGTCGAAGCCCTTGGCGCGGGTCCACTGCGAGTCGGACCGCTGGGCGTCGCGCGCGGTGACGTCGTTGGCGACGGTGTAGCCGAACACCTTGCTCAGGGCGTGCTCGGGCGCGACGTCCTTGGTGACCTTGCCGATGACGACGGCGAGCTCGGCCTCGTACGAGACCTCCTCGGTCCAGTCGGGCAGCACGATCGGGTCGTCCGGGCCGACGACGGCGGTGTTGGGCTTGAGGAACAGCAGCGGCGACGCCGGCACCTCGTTGCCCATCTCGGCGGCGTGGTCGACGTAGTTCCGGCCGACGCCGATGATCTTGGACCGCGGGATCACCGGGGCGAGCAGCCGGACGCCGTCGCCGAGCGGGATCCGCTCGCCGGTGGGCTGCACCGGGGTGTAGATCGGGTCGCCGCTGATGACGACGAGCTGCTCCTGACCCGGCTCCCCCTCCACGAGGGCGTAGCGGGGGTCGTCTCCGGTGGTGAACCTGGCGATGCGCACGGCCCCACCCTAGGTCAGACGCGCGCCAGCACCTCGCCGTGCAGCACCGCGAACCAGCCGTCCGGGTGGGTGCCCCACTCGCGCCAGCCGGCGGCGAGCTGCTCGAGCCCCACCTCGTCGGCGAGCCCGTGCTCGACGGCCTGCCGGGCGAAGTCCGACACGACGCAGCGCTCGGCCCACAGGTCGGCCCACCACGCCCGGTCCTCGTCGGAGGCGTAGCTCCACACGCCGGCCGTGGCGACGAGGCCGTCCGGGTCGAACCCGGCCGCGAGCGCCCAGGAGTGCAGCCGGCGGCCGGCGTCGGCCTCGGCGCCGTTGGCCTGGGTGACCTCGTGGTAGAGCGCGGACCACTCGTCGAGCACCGGCGACGCGGGGAACCAGGTCATGCCGGCGTAGTCCGCGTCCCGCACGGCGACGACGCCGCCGGGCCGGGTCACGCGGCGCAGCTCGCGCAGGGCGGCGACCGGGTCGGTGAGGTGCTGCAGCACCTGGTGCGCGTGCACGACGTCGAAGGACGCGTCCGGGAACGGCAGCGCGTAGGCGTCGCCGACCTGGAACGTCACGTTGTCCGCGCCGGCCTTCGCGGCCTCCTCGCGGGCGAGGTCGAGCACCTTCTCCGAGCGGTCGAGGCCGACGACGGCGCCGGGCGCGACCCGCGACGCGAGGTCGACGGTCACGGTGCCGGGTCCGCAGCCCACGTCGAGCAGGGACTGGCCGGGCTGCAGGGCCGGCAGCAGGTAGGCCGCCGAGTTCTCCGCGGTGCGCCACCGGTGGGAGCGCAGCACGCTGTCGTGGTGGCCGTGGGTGTAGACGTCGGCCTGGTGCGTGTCGGTCACGGTCCGACGGTAGCCCGGTCAGGGACGGGCATTCCAGTAAGCGGTACATCGCGTCCCGACCCGCGAGACGATGCGGCCGGCGTCACGTCGACGCGGGCGCCCGCGCCCGGCCGGCCGCCCGGCTAGCGTGGCGCCATGCAGCGGATCACCGGGGTGGACGTCGCCCGCGGCCTGGCGGTGCTGGGCATGCTCACCGCGCACGTCGGCCCCGGCGGGCCGGACGACCCGTGGCCCTGGTCGCTCGCGCAGGTCGTCGACGGCCGGTCGGCCGCGCTGTTCGTCCTGCTGTCCGGGATCTCGGTCGCGCTGATCTCCGGCGGCTCCGCGCCCGTCACCGGTGTGCGGCGGGTGCAGGCCCGCGCCAAGATCCTGGTCCGCGCGTTCGCCGTGCTCGGGATCGGGGTGGCGGTGATCCTGCTCGGCACGCCGATCGCGGTGATCCTGCCGACGTACGCCGTGCTGTTCGCGTGCGCGACGCCGCTGCTGGGCGTGCCGCCGCGGCGGCTGCTCGGCGGGGCGGTGGCCGTCGCCGCGTTCGGGCCGCTGCTGCACCTCGCGCTCCAGCCGGTGCTCCTGCGGCTCCCCGGCCGGGAGTTCACGGACCTGCTGGTCGGCGACTACTACCCGGCGGTCGTGTGGTTCGCGTACGTGCTGGTGGGCCTCGCCGTCGGGCGGATGGACCTGCGGGACCGCGGTGTCCGGCTCCGGCTGCTCGGCGCCGGGGCGGCGCTGGCGGTCGTCGCGCACGCGGCGTCCGCGCTGCTGACCCGGACGCTCGCCGGCGACCCGACCCTGGTCGCGCTCGTCACCACCGAGCCGCACTCGTCGTCGGGCCTGGAGGTCGTCGCCAACACCGGCGTCGGCCTCGCGGCGCTGGCGCTGTGCCTGATCGTGGCCGACGCGGTCCCCCCGCTCGTGGCGCCGCTGGCCGCGACCGGCGCGCTCGCACTCACCGCCTACACCGGCCAGCTCGTGGTGATCGCCCTGCTCGGGGAGTCGGTGGTGTGGGAGCCGGACGCCGGCACCTGGGTCGCGTTCCTGGTCGTGACGGTGCTGGCGTGCTGGCTGTGGCGGGCGGCGCTGGGTCGGGGCCCGCTGGAGCGGCTGCTGCACACCCTGGCGGCCCGGGCGGCCGACGTGTCGCCGGACGTGCTGCCCCCGCGCGACGCGGTGCCCGCCGCCCGGGACTGAGGCCGCTCAGGGCCAGTCGAGGTGCCGGTCCCACCGGTCCTCGGCCCGGGTGTACCGGACCCGCACGTGCGCCCGGTCCGAGTCGCCCTGCCAGAGCTCGACCTCGTCGGGTTCGACCGCCCACAGCTGCCAGGTCGGCAGCACCAGCCCGGGCTCCCGGTCGACCCGCGCGCGGGCCTGCTGCACGGCGGCGTGCAGCTCGTCGGCGGACAGCAGCCGCTCCCCCGGCCGGGACGCGAGCGCCGCGGCGCGGCTGCTCGGCGAGCGGCGCAGGAAGTCGGCCGCGCAGGTCGCGGCGTCCAGCGCCCGGGCCCGCCCGACGACCCGCACCTGCCGGCCCAGCGGCTGCCAGTAGAACGTCAGCGCCGCCCGCGGCTCGGCCGCGAGGTCCTGGGCCTTGCCGGCCCGCGCGTCGCTCGCGAACACCCACGCCCCGTCCGCGACATCGGCGAGCAGCACGACGCGCGCGTGCGGCGCCCCGTCGGGCCCGACCGTCGACAGGCACAGCGCGTGCGGCTCGGGCACGCCGGCGGCGACGGCGGCGGCGAACCAGTCCTGGAACGCGTCGACCGGGTCCGCCGGCAGCGCGTACGGGTCGACCTCGGGCAGGTCGCCGGTGAGCGCGGGCAGCGACCGCAGCAGGTCGCGGGTGCTCGGGCGGGGCAGCATGCCGTTCAGTATCCGGCCGGGGCTCGCGCCGCGTCCGGGACACCGGCCGGGACCTTCGCGGGTCCCGGCCGGCGCCGGCGGCTCAGCCCAGCTGCAGCAGCGGGTCGCCCGCCGCGACGCGGGTGCCCGGCTCTGCGAGCCGGGTGAGCGAGTCGGGCTGCGCCTCGAGCCCGACGACGGGGCAGATCGCCGACCGCCCGCCGGCCTCGACCGCCGCCGGGTCCCACTCGACCAGGAGCTGGCCCTGCTCGACGGCGTCGCCCTCGGCGACGTGCAGCGTGAAGCCGTCGCCGCCGAGCTGGACGGTGTTGATGCCGAGGTGCACCAGCACGCCGCGGCCGCCCTCGGCGAGCAGCACGAACGCGTGCGGGTGCAGCTTGGCGACGGTGCCGGCCACCGGGGCGACGACCGAGCGGCCGGCGCCGGACTCCGCGTCCGGCTGCACGGCCAGGCCCGGGCCGACGATCTCCTGGGCGAACACCGGGTCGTCCACGTCCGCGAGCGCGTGCACCACCCCGGCGACCGGCGCGAGGACGGTCAGCGCCATCAGCGCAGGTCCTCGATGTCCGAGGCGAGCGTGTCCGCCTCGGGCCCGACGATGACCTGCACGACGGTGCCGGACTGCATCACGGCGATCGCCCCGGCCGCCTTGAGGACGGACTCGGTCACCTTCGACGGGTCCTCGACCTCGACGCGCAGCCGGGTGATGCAGGGCTCGAGGTCGACGATGTTCGCGTCGCCGCCGAGTCCGGCGAGGATCTGCTCTGCCTTGCTCATGGTTCTTCTCCTTCGTGCTTCCCGCCGGTGCGGTGCGGCGGGTCGGTGCTGGCGTGCGGCGGCCGCGCGGGCCGCGGCTGTCACATGAGGTCCTCCAGGTCGGAGGCGAGGGTGTCGACGCTCGGGCCGATCACGACCTGCACCACCCGGCCGGACACCATCACGCCGAATGCGCCGGCGGCGCGCAGGGCGGCGGCGTCCACCCGGGACGGCTCCTTCACGAGCGACCGCAGCCGCGTCGTGCACGGCTCGATCTCGTCGATGTTCCCCACCCCGCCCAGGCCGGCGAGGATCGCCTCGGCCTGGCCGGTGCCCCGCGCGCTCATCCGGTCCTCCCGTCGTCCAGGGCCGCGCCCACGGCCTCCCGCTGGTCGAGCCGCTCGTCCTCGTCCCGCTCGCGCAGCCGCGGCACCAGGGCCGGCGCCGGCGCGCTGAGCGGCACCCACACGCTGTACCGGTCCCCGCGGTAGCAGGCGTTCGAGTACATCGCGGGCGTGTCGGCGCTGAACGTCCGCCGGGTCGCGCGCAGCACGGCGCGCGTCCCGCGCAGGTCGAGCAGCGCGGCCTCCTCGTCGGTCGCCTCCGCGGCGGTCAGCGTCTCCTCGCCCCAGGACGGGTCGAGGCCGACCGCGCGCAGGGCGTCGTGCATGCTCGGCGGCGGGCCGTCGGTGAGCAGCCCGGGCACCAGGTCGACCGACACCCAGTGCTGCTCGATGCTCATCGGCGACCCGTCGGCGTACCGGACGCGGCGCAGGTGGTGCAGCGGGGCGCCCGGCTCGGTGCCGAGCGCGTCGGCGGCCTCCGCGGAGGCGGGCACGGTACCCATGCCGAGCACCCGGGTCTCGGGCCGCATCCCGCGCCGGCGCATCTCCTCGCCGAACGTGGTCAGCCGCATCTCGAAGTCCATGCGCTGCGGCGCGACGAACGTGCCGCGCCCCTGCTCGCGCACGAGCACGCCCTCGCCGACGAGCGCGTCGACGGCTTGGCGCACGGTCATCCGGGAGACGCCGAACCGCTCGCACAGCGCGCGTTCGGACGGGATCGCGTCGCCGACGTGCAGCTCGCGCTCGACCAGGCCGACCAGGTAGGCGCGAACCGCCTGGTACTTGTGGGCGCCGGGGGCGGCGGGCTGCTTCGCGTGCACGCGCTCACCCTCCCACCTCGGTCGCCGTCGTCCGCACCACCGGGTGCCCGTCCGGGCGCTCCGCGGGCGGTCATGTGGTCCTTGACACATACTCCGGTCTAGACCACTCTGACCGCAACTGGTCCAGACAACTTGCCGGCTCGACGGCGACCACGCACGTCCCGCACCGACGCGCACCGCGTGCCCACACCTCCCCCCGACCCGCGCGCACCCCGCCCCGGCGGCGCCCGCGACCCGAACCCACGAGGAGTGACCATGACCGCCACCACGGTCGATACCCCCAAGCGGGGCATCCCCGGACTCGCGCAGCTGCAGCGCGTGGGTCGATCCCTCATGCTCCCGATCGCCTCCCTGCCCGCCGCCGCGCTCCTCCTGCGGCTCGGGCAGGCGGACATGCTCGGCGCCGACGGCCTCGGCGCCCGCGCCGACTGGCTGCTGCCGGTGGCCGACGTGCTCGCCGCCGCGGGCAACGCGCTGCTCGGCAACCTGCCGCTGCTGTTCGCGCTCGGCGTCGCCATCGGGTACGCCCGCAAGGCCGACGGGTCGACGGGACTCGCGGCGCTCGTGGGCTACCTCGTGTTCAAGGGCGTCACGGACGCCCTGTCGCCCTACATCCTCGGCGAGGCGGCCGAGGGCGAGACGCAGGAGCTCATCAACTACGGCGTGCTCGGCGGCATCGTCATCGGCCTGACCGCGGCGCTGCTGTACCAGCGGTTCTACCGGATCAAGCTGCCCCCGTACCTGGCGTTCTTCGGCGGCCGCCGGTTCGTCCCGATCATCACGGCCGGGGTCGCGGTCCTCATCGCCGTCGTCGCGTCCCTCATCTACCCGGCGTTCGACGCGGGCTTCACGGCGGTCGGCGAGTGGGTCACCGGCTCGACCATCATCGGCGGCTTCGTCTTCGGCACCCTGAACCGGCTGCTGCTGCCGTTCGGCCTGCACCACCTGCTGAACTCGCTGCCGTGGTTCCAGTTCGGCTCCTACGAGGCCGACGGCCAGGTGTGGAACGGCGACATCGCCCGGTTCCTGCACGGCGACCCGACCGCCGGCACGTTCATGACCGGCTTCTTCCCGATCATGATGTTCGCGCTGCCCGCCGCCGCCCTGGCGATCGTGCACACCGCGAAGAAGAAGAACCGCAAGGTCATCGCCGGCATCATGGGCTCGGCCGCGCTGGTCGCGTTCGTCACCGGCGTCACCGAGCCGCTCGAGTTCGCGTTCGTGTACGTGGCCTACCCGCTGTACGCGATCCACGCCGTGCTCACCGGCACCTCGCTCGCGCTGGTCAACGCCCTCGACATCCGCAGCGGGTTCGGGTTCTCCGCGGGCGCCATCGACTACCTGCTGAACTTCCGGATCGCCGAGCAGCCGCTGCTGCTCATCGTGATCGGCCTGGTCTACGCGGTCATCTACTACTTCCTGTTCCGGTTCATGATCCTGAAGTTCAACTTCAAGACGCCGGGCCGGGAGGACGACCCCGTGGCCGAGGGCGCGGGCGACGAGGCCGCGCGTGCCGCGGACACCGCCCCGGCCGAGGTCCCGGCGACGGCGACGGTCCCGGCCGCGAGGGTCGAGTCCCGCGCGGACGACCCGGGCCGGCGTCCGGGCGATCGCACCTCGGGCGGGTCCCCGGCCTGACGCCGGAGTCCGCCCGGCTGGAGACGAGTGGAGCGTTCTGCCCGACACGCGCGGCGTGTCTCGGCAGAACGCTCCACTCGTGCGTTCCGTGGGGTCAGGCGATCTCGACCTGGCTCAGGAACTTCTCCAGCGCGTCCAGGCTGGCCTCGGCGTCCGGGCCGTCGGCCTCGGTCGCGAGCACGACGGTCTCGCCCGCGGCGGCGCCCAGGGTCATCACCCCGAGGATGCTCGCGGCCTGGACCGGGGCGGCGTCGCCCTTGCGGACCGTGACCGGCACCGGCTGCTTGCCGGCCTCCGCGACGAACAGGGCGGCGGGGCGGGCGTGCAGACCCTCCGCGATGGCGACGACGACGGACCGTTCCATGCCTGACCTCCGGTGCGAGCGGGATCGTGCCCGGCGGTGGGCACGCCCCGACTGTAACTGGTCTGGACCAGCCGCGGGGAGCCGCGCGCCGCGCGGTTCGGCCCGCCCGGCGCGGCTCAGCCCGCGCGCACCTCGTCGACGCCCTTGTTCGCCAGCTGGTCCGCCCGCTCGTTCCCCGGGTCGCCGGCGTGGCCCTTCACCCAGTGCCAGGAGATGGCGTGCCGAGCGACCTGCTCGTCGAGCGCCTGCCACAGGTCCTGGTTCTTCACCGGCTTCTTGTCGGCGGTGCGCCAGCCGTTGCGCTTCCAGCCGGCGATCCACTTGGTCACGCCCTGCATGACGTACTGCGAGTCGACGTGCAGGTCGACCCGGCACTGCTGGTTGAGCGCCCGCAGCCCCTCGATGACGGCCGTGAGCTCCATTCGGTTGTTCGTCGTGACGGCCTCGCCGCCGAACAGCTCGCGCTCGTGCCCGTTCGACCGGAGCAGCGCGCCCCAGCCGCCGACGCCGGGGTTGCCCTTGCAGGCACCGTCCGTCCACATCTCGACGGCGGGCGGGGTGCTGCTGGGGGCGTCGCTCATGGTCGCCCACTGTAGGGCCGCCGAACCGTGGAAGGATCGGCCGGTGCCCCCCACCGACCGCCGGACCCTCGCCGACCGCGTCCCCGCGAACCCCCAGGACCCCGACGCGCTCTACGAGGCGTTCACCGGGTGGGCGACGGACCAGGGCCTGACGCTGTACCCGCACCAGGACGAGGCGCTGCTGGAGCTGGTGACCGGCTCGCACGTCATCCTGTCGACGCCGACCGGTTCCGGGAAGTCGCTGGTCGCGACCGCGGCGCACTTCGTCGCCCTCGCCCAGGGCCGCCGCACCTACTACACCGCCCCGCTCAAGGCGCTGGTGAGCGAGAAGTTCTTCGCGCTGGTCGAGGCGTTCGGCTCGGCCGACGTCGGCATGATGACCGGCGACTCCGCGGTGAACCCGGACGCGCCGATCATCTGCTGCACCGCGGAGATCCTGGCCAACCAGGCGCTGCGCCAGGGTCCGGGCGCCGACATCGGCCAGGTCGTGATGGACGAGTTCCACTTCTACGCCGACCCGCAGCGCGGCTGGGCGTGGCAGGTGCCCCTGCTGGAGCTGCCGCGCGCCCAGTTCCTGCTCATGTCGGCGACCCTCGGTGACGTGTCGTTCTTCGTCGACGACCTCGAGCGACGCACCGACGTCCCCGTCGCCGTCGTCGCGGGCGCCGAGCGGCCCGTGCCGCTGACGTTCTCCTACGAGGTCGAGCCGCTGCACGAGCTGCTGGAGATGCTGGTGCAGACCGGCCGCTCCCCCGTGTACGTCGTGCACTTCACGCAGAAGGAGGCCGTCGAGCGCGCGCAGGCCCTGCTGTCGATGACCCTCGCCTCCCGGGAGCAGCGCGACCGGATCGCCGACGAGCTGGGCGACTTCCGGTTCGGCCCTGGCTTCGGCAGGACGCTGTCCCGGCTGCTGCGGCACGGCGTCGGCGTGCACCACGCGGGGATGCTGCCCAAGTACCGCCGGGTCGTCGAGCGGCTGACCCAGAAGGGCCTGCTCCGGGTCGTCTGCGGCACCGACACCCTCGGCGTCGGGATCAACGTGCCGATCCGGACGGTGCTGCTCACCTCGCTGGTGAAGTACGACGGCACCCGGATGCGGCACCTGTCCGCCCGCGAGTTCCACCAGATCGCCGGGCGCGCCGGCCGGGCCGGCTTCGACACCACGGGCGAGGTGTACGTGCTCGCGCCGGAGCACGTCATCGAGAACCGCAAGGCCCTGCAGAAGGCCGGCGACGACCCGAAGAAGCTCAAGAAGATCGTCCGCAAGCAGGCGCCGCCCGGGATGGTCAACTGGACGGACAAGACGTTCGAGCGGCTGCGCGACGCCGAGCCCGAGCCGCTGACCTCGTCGTTCGGCGTCTCGCACGCGATGGTGCTCAACGTGCTCGCCCGCCCGACCGGCGACCCCGTCGAGACGATGAAGCACCTGCTGCTCGACAACCACGAGCCCGAGGCGTCGCGCGGCCGGCTGGTCCGGCAGGCGATCGCGATCTACCGGTCGCTGCGCACGGCCGGCGTGGTCGAGCGGGTCGTCGAGGACGGCCCCGGCCCGGAGCGGCTGCGCCGGACGGTGCGCCTGACCCTCGACGTGCCACCGACGTTCGCGCTGAACCAGCCGCTGTCCCCGTTCGCGTACGCCGCGCTCGACCTGCTCGACCTCGACGACCCCGGCTACGCGCACGACGTGGTGTCCGTCATCGAGGCGACGCTGGACGACCCGCGCCAGGTGCTCGCGGCGCAGGAGAACCGCGCCCGCGGCGAGGCGGTCGCGGCGATGAAGGCCGACGGCATCGAGTACGAGGAGCGGATGGCGCTGCTCGAGGACGTGTCGTACCCGAAGCCGCTCGCCGAGCTGCTGGGCGCGTCGTTCCAGATCTACAAGCAGACCAACCCGTGGGTCGCCGACCACGAGCTGTCCCCGAAGTCCGTCGTCCGCGACATGCACGAGCGCGCCGCGACGTTCGCCGAGTACGTCTCGCTCTACCAGCTCGACCGGACCGAGGGCGTGCTGCTGCGCTACCTCGCGGACGCGTTCCGGGCGCTGCGGCAGACCGTGCCGGACGACCTGCGGACCGAGGAGCTGCACGAGATCGTCGAGTGGCTGGGCGACCTGGTGCGCCGCACCGACTCCAGCCTGCTGGACGAGTGGGAGCGGCTCGCCCACCCGGAGGACCTGGACGACGCCACGGTCACCGAGTCGCGGCCGGAGGACGACGCTCCCCCGCCGATCACCGTCAACAGGCGGGTGTTCCGGGCGCTCGTCCGCGGGGCGCTGTTCCGCCGGGTCGACCTGGCAGCGCGCGAGGCGTACCCGGCGCTGGCGGCGCTCGGCGACCAGGACGCGTCGGACGCGCCGTGGACCGCGGACCGGTGGGGCGACGCGCTCGACCCGTTCTACGACGACCACGACGAGATCCTCACCGGCCCGGCGGCCCGCGGGCCGGCGCTGTTCCAGGTCGACGAGCGGCCCGCCGGGCACGGCGAGGCCGGTTCCCGGGGCGACCTGTGGTTCGTGCGGCAGCTGCTCGACGACCCGGCCGGCGACCACGACTGGCGCATCGACGCGCTGGTCGACCTGCCCGCCTCGGACGCCGCGGGCGAGGTCGAGCTGCGGGTGCTCGCGGTGGGGCCGCTCTGACCTGCAGGAACGGCTTGATCGATTCCAGATAAGGGCAGGCAAACCTGCGTTTCCGCAGGTCAGGGCAGCCTTTCCTGTGATGACAGGACGTCATCTCGGGCCTACCGTGGCTGCCATGAGCGCCCTGTCGACCCACTTCGTGGACCGTGACCGCACCGCCCACCCGGCGCCCCGGCGCGCCCCCGAGCCGGGCGCTCCGGGCTCCGTCGACCCCGGTCCCGGCGCCCCGGCCACGGTTGTCCTGCCGACCGCGGAGCGGCTGAACTGGCTGCGCGCCGGGGTGCTCGGCGCCAACGACGGCATCGTGTCCGTCGCCGCGACCGTGGTCGGCGTCGCGGGCGCCTCGACCGGGCTCGCGACGCTCGCCGTCGCCGGCGTCGCCGCCCTGGTCGCGGGCGCGCTGTCGATGGCGGCCGGCGAGTACGTGTCGGTCAGCAGCCAGCGCGACGCCGAGAAGGTGCTCCGCGCGCACGGCGTCCGGGACGCCGAGGAGTCCCTGACCAACCCGTGGCACGCGGCACTGGCGTCGCTCGTCGCGTTCGTGGTCGGCGGCGTCGTGCCGCTGCTCGCGATGCTCGGCCCGTGGGGCGGCGAGGCGCGGGTGGTGGCGACGTTCGCGGCGGTCGTCGCGGCGCTCGTGGTGACCGGCACCGTGAGCGCCCGCATGGGCGGCGCCCCCGCCGGCCGCGCGGTGCTCCGCAACGTCGTGGGCGGCAGCCTGGCGATGGCGATCACCTACGGCGTCGGCTCCGTGGTCGGCCTCGCGGTCTGACCCGCTCTCCGCCGGGGCTCGCCGCCCGAGGTCGGCGGTTCCGCCCGAGGTCGACGGTTCCGCCGGGGCCTCCCTGGCCGGAACCGACGACCTCGGCGGCGGGCCGGCGCGTCAGAGCCGGGCGCCCGCCAGCACGACCAGCGCGAGGACGCCGAGGACGCCGGCCGCCAGCAGGGCGTCGGCCGCGCCCAACGGGACCGGGCGCCAGACCGTGCGCGCCCCGGCGGAGAGCCCGCGCGACTCCAGCGCCAGCGCGACGCGCTCGGACGCGCGGATCGAGGCCACGAGCAGCGCGAACGCCGACCGGGCGAGCCCGCGCCAGCCCTCGCGCGGGCGGTCGCCCCGCCCGAGCGGGGCGCGGACCATCTGCGCCGCCCGGATAGTCGCCCACTGCCGCGGCAGCCCGGCGAGCATCCGGTGGCCCGCCAGCAGCGCGTACGCGTACCGCGGGCTCAGCCGCGCGTGCCGGACGAGGCTCACCATCAGGTCCCGCGGCGGCGTGCTCGCGAGGAACGCGACCGTCGCGACGCCGATCACGCACCCGCGCAGCGCGAGCGCGGCGCCGACCACCAGGCCCTCGTGCGTCACCCGGAACGGCCCGCCGGCGACCAGGACGACGCCCGGCCGGCTCATCGCGTTGACCAGCAGCACCCCCGCGCCGAACGTCCAGAACGGCACCTGGGCGAGCAGCAGCCGCCGACCGCCCACCCCGGCGCCCCACCGGGCCGCTGCGAGCCCGAGCAGGTACAGAGCCGCGAGCGCGGCCGGGTCGAGCAGGGCGAGGGTCGCGAGCGACACCGCGACGACCAGCAGCAGCTTGACGGTCGGGTTCCGGGCACCGAGCGCCGTCACGGGACCGGCACCCCCGCCGGGTCGGGCACGGCGGCCGGGTCGGGCGCGCCGGCCGGGTCAGGCGCGCCGGCCGGGTCAGGCGCGCCGACCGGGTCGGGCGCGCCGACCGCGACCAGGGCGCGGGCGTCCAGCGCGGCGAGCGCGTCGCGCAGCCGGCCCGCGTCGGCGACCACCTCCGCGAGCCGTCGCAGGAGCCGCGACGGCCGCAGCCGAGCCGCGGCGAGCAGGCGCGGCTCGCGCAGCAGCGCGAGCGGGTCCACGTCCGCGACCAGCCCGCCCTCGGCGACGACCAGCACCCGGTCCGCGACCGACGCCACCGCCCGCAGGTCGTGGCAGGTGAGCAGCACGGCCCGGCCCGCGCGGGCCTCGTCCGCGAGCGCCCGCAGCACGGCCGCGGTCCCGTGCCGGTCGAGCCCGAACGTCGGTTCGTCCGCCAGCAGGACCGGGCGGTCGTGGACGAGCATCGCGGCCAGGCTCAGCCGGCGCTGCTCGCCGCCGGACAGCCGGTGCGGGTCCCGGTCGGCGAGCGCGGCGAGGCCGAAGCGCGCGAGCGCGGCGGCCACCCGGTCGTCCGTCGCGGCGCCCGGCGGCAGCCCGACGGCGACCTCCGCCGCCACCGTGCGCCCCGCGAGCTGGTGCTCGGGGTTCTGCACGACCAGCCCGGGGCGCGCGCCCTCGACGACGCCCGCGAGTGGGGGCAGCACGCCCGCGAGGGTGGCGACGAGCGTGGACTTGCCCGAGCCGTTGGCCCCGACGACCGCCACGACCTCGCCGGCGTGCAGCCGGAGGTCGACGTCGCGGAGCACGGGCTGCGCGGCGGGCCGGCGGCGCGCCGCCCGACCCGGGGGCCGCCGGCCGACCGCCAGACCCCGAGCGGCGAGCAGCACCTCCCCCTGTCCGGCGGCCGAGGCGCGCGACGGCGGCGCCCCGGCGGCCAGCGCCGGCAGCCGGTAGAACGCCCCCGACTCCCCCACCGCCCCGCCGAGCGCCACCGCGAGCTCCACGTCCTCGGGCAGCCAGCACCCGCGCGCGAGCAGCTCGCGCCCCGCGTCCCGGGCCACCTCGGCCGCGGGGCCGTCGTGGGTGACCCGGCCGTCGGCGGACAGCACCACCCACCGGCCCGGCAGCCCGGCGACGCCCGCGTCCCCGGCGAGCGCGTCCAGCCGGTGCTCGACCAGCACGCACGCCGCGCCGGTCGACGCCCGGGCCGCGTCCAGCGCCGCCCGCACCGCCGCGACGCCGTCGGCGTCCAGCATGGACGTCGGCTCGTCGAGCAGCAGGAGCCGGGGCCGGGTCACCACCGCGGCGGCGAGCGCGACCCGCTGCAGCTCGCCGCCGGAGAGCGCGTCGGTGCGCCGGCCCGCCAGGTGCGCGGCGCCCGCGGCACCGAGCGCCGCCGCCACCGCCGGCCCGATCGCCGCGAGCGGCGTCCCGAGGTTCTCCAGGGGGAAGGCGACCTCGTCCGCCACGTCCGCCAGGCAGACCCCGGTCTCGGGGTCCTGCGCGAGCACCCCGACGACGTCCGCGAGCGCCGCGACGCCGTGCTCCGCGGCGGGGCGGCCCGCGACCGCGACCCGCCCCGAGACCCGGGCGGGCACCGCGTGCGGGACGGCGCCGTGCAGGCACCGCAGCAGAGTCGACTTCCCGGCGCCGGACGGGCCGAGCACGAGCACCTGCTCCCCCGGCGCCAGCCGCAGGTCGACGGGGCCCACGCCCGCGCCGCCGTCCAGCACCGCCTCGAGCCCGGCGACGTCGAGCACGGCACCCGGACCGGCCGGGGGATCAGTCGCCGGACCGCTCCCCCGGCCTGCCGCCGGCTCAGCCACGCCGCGCCACGGGCTCGCGCGCGGCGGCCGCCGCGCGACCGATCGCGAACCCGTCCAGCACCCCGGTGCGGCCCAGGGCGTCCACGATCACCTTGGCCAGCAGCCCGCCGAGGACGACGCCCGACGCGGCCTGCAGCACGAGCCGCAGGACGAGCACGTCCTGCCCGTACCAGCCGAACCGGAACGCCGACCACCCGAACACCAGCGTCGCGCCGAGCAGCCCCGAGACCGCGAACCGGGCCCAGCCGAACCGCCGGTACCGCCCGAGCGCGAACGGGATCTCGCTGCCGAGGCCCTGGAGCAGCGCGGCGACGACCAGCAGCGGCCCGACCGGCGACCCGAGGAACACCACCTCGACCACGGAGGCCAGCACCTCGGCGAGCACCCCGACGCCGGGCCGCCGGACGATCGCGATCGCGATCGGCGCCACCAGCAGCCAGCCGCCGAGCAGCACGTGCTGCGCGAGGTCGCCCGCGGGTCCCATCAGCACCGCCAGGCCGTTCCAGGCCTGGACGAGCGCCCAGTAGAGGAACCCGAACACCACGCCGAGGACGACCATGAGCACGATGTCCTTCAGCGCGAGCGGCTCGCGCCGCCGCCCGCCCGGGACGGGCTCAGCCACGGGACCGGGTCGGACTGTTGAGCGAGAAGGTGACGTGGCTGGTGACGTGCTGGACGCTGCGGCCGACCCGCGCCCACGCGCCGACGACGGTCTCCACGAGCGCGCCCACGTCGCCCTCCAGCCGCGTGACGAAGTGCTCCGAGCCGCGGAAGGTCCCGTTGTCCCGCGCCAGGGCGATCGCCGCCTCGATGTCGCGCATGTGGTCGGGCTCGACGCCGGCCCGGACGTCGTCGGCGAGCGGGTAGAGCGCCCACTCGGCCGCACCGGACCGGCCGGTGCGCCGGCCCGGCGGGAGCGCGACCGCGCGCGGACCCGCGCCCCCGGGCAGCGCGCACCGCACCTCGCCGGGGCAGCCGCGGGACAGGTGCAGCGTCACCGCCGCGTGCTCGCCGGTGGCGGCCACCGCGTCGACGAGGTCCGTCAGGTACCGGAGCAGGTCCGCCTCGGTGCCGCCGAGGTAGGTGCTCACGTCGCCGGTCTGCACGACCAGGCCGTCCGTGGCCACGGAGCCGAGCACGCCGAGGATCGTCTCGGCGTACCGGTCGGACATCACCGCGACGGTGACGCGGGCACCGACCCCGAACCGGAGCGGGTCGGCCACCAGGTCGGCGGCCTCCGCGGGCCGGACGGGCGTCGACGGCGGTGTCGGGATCATGCGTCCTCCTGTGCTGGTCGGATCAGCACGGGAGGACGGCGGACGGGTGCCCGGCATCCTGCGAGATGTCGCTCCCTGCGCTGGCATGATCCAGATCAGGTTCTACGGTCGGAGTTCGAGTACTCCCTCTCAGCCCGGCTCACCGGACTCCCGTGCTCACCCGCACGCTAGCAGCCCCGGGACGCCCGGGCGGCGTCCTAGGCTGACCCCGTGAGCCGGTCCAAGAACGCGCCGTCCGGGACGCCCGCGCTGGTCGCGCTGGCCGCCGCCGGGGTCCCGCACACCGCGCACGCGTACGACCACGACCCCCGCAGCACGGTCGGCTACGGCCTGGAGGCCGCCGAGGTGCTCGGCATCGACCCCGAGCAGGTCTACAAGACCCTGATGGCGTCGGTGGACGGGACGCTCACCGTCGCGGTGGTGCCCGTCGCCGGGAAGCTCGACCTCAAGACGCTGGCCCACGCGGTCGGCGGCAAGAAGGCCGTGATGGCCGACCCCGCCGCCGCGGAGCGCGCCACCGGGTACGTGGTCGGCGGCATCTCCCCGCTCGGGCAGAAGACCGCGCACCCGACCGTCGTCGACGAGACCGTCCAGCTGTTCGACACGGTGTTCGTGTCCGGCGGCCGCCGGGGCCTCGACGTCGAGCTGGCCCCGGACGACCTGATCCGGCTCACCTCCGCCACGGTGGCGGACATCGCGCGCGGCTGACCGCCCGCGCGTCCGCCACCGGGCCGCCGCTACCGCGCGCTCCGCGCCAGCGTCCGCACCCCCACGAGCAGCCCGAGCGCCGCGGTCAGCACCGCCGCCACCGCGCCCCACGCGACCGTCGAGGACGCCAGGTCCCCGGCGAACAGCGCGCGCTCGGCGTCCACGACGTACCGGAGCGGGTTCACGTCCGCCGCGACCTGCATCCACCGCGGCCCGGTCTCCAGCGGCAGCAGCATCCCGGACAGGATGAGCAGCGGGAACAGCAGGGTCTGCTGCACGGCCCAGAACATCCAGTCCTGCTTCCGGACCGCGATCGCGAGCGCGTAGGACAGCGACCCGATCCCGACGCCGAACACCGCGAGCAGCACCAGCCCCATCAGCGCCCCGGCCGGGCTGAACGAGAACCCGAACGGCAGCATCACCGCCACGACGACGACCGACTGCGCGACGATCGGCACCATCTCCTTCCACGACCGGCCGACCAGCTGCGCCGACCGGGCCAGCGGGGTGACGAGCAGCCGCTCGTGGGCGCCGGTCTGCATCTCGAACAGCAGGTTCGCCCCGGTGGTCGACGTGCCGAACAGCGTCGTCATCACGAGGATCCCGGGCACGAACCAGGCCCAGACGTCCCCGCCGGGCAGCCCGTCGCCGACGGACCCGGCCAGCAGCGGCCCGAACAGGCCGAGGAACACGACGGGCTGGATCAGCCCGAACACGACGGAGAACGGGTCGCGCACGGTCGGCAGCAGCTCGCGGGTCATCACGAGCCAGGCGTCGCCCCACCAGGACCGGGTCGCCTCGCGGGCGGGCAGGGTCTCGGCGGGGAGGGTCGGAGCGGTCGTCGCGGTCATGCCGCCACCTCCACGGGGTCGGTCGAGCGCGCGGCCCCCTCCTCGCGGAGGCTGCGGCCGGTGAGGGTCAGGAAGACGTCGTCGAGCGTGGGCTGGTGGCCCTCGGCCCGGGCGACGGCGAGCCCGCGCGCGCCGGCGGCGGCGAGCACGGCGGGCAGGGCGGTGGGGGCGTCGGCGACGCGGGCGCGCACCTCGGTCCCGTCCACCTCGACGTCGCGCGCCCCGGGCGCCCGGGCGGCGACCTCCGCGAGCGCCGGCGCGTCCGCGGGGTCGGCGGCCGCCAGCACCAGCCGGTCCCCCGCGAGCGTGTGCTTGAGCGCCGCGGCGGTGTCGTCCGCGATCACCCGGCCCTCGTCCACGACGACGACCCGCTCGGCCATCTGGTCGGCCTCGTCGAGGTAGTGCGTGGTGAGCACCACGGTCATCGCGTGCCGCTCCCGCAGCCGGAGGATGTGCTCCCACAGGTTGGCGCGGTTGTGCGGGTCGAGCCCGGTGGACGGCTCGTCCAGGAACAGCAGCCGCGGGGCGTGCACGAGCCCGAGCGCGACGTCGAGCCGGCGGCGCTGCCCGCCGGACAGGTCGGACACCTTGCGGCGGGCGAGCGGCTCCAGGTCGAGCTGGTCCATGAGCTCGGCGGCCCGGCGGCGCGCGTCCCGGCGGTCGA
Source organism: Cellulomonas sp. GbtcB1 (assembly GCF_019091725.1). Lineage (NCBI taxonomy): Bacteria > Bacillati > Actinomycetota > Actinomycetes > Micrococcales > Cellulomonadaceae > Cellulomonas > Cellulomonas sp. GbtcB1. The sequence continues at coordinate 65,943 of NZ_JAGXJG010000001.1, forward strand.
GCCCGTAGATGGTGCCCTGCACGACGAGCTCGTCGGCGGCGCGCTGCGCGTGGCCCGCGCCGTTGCCCTGGCCGACGTAGCCGATCCGGCGGCGCACGTTGCCGGGCTCGCGTGCGACGTCTGCCCCCGCGACCTCGGCGGTGCCCGAGGTCGGTGCGATCAGCGTGGTGAGCATCCGGATGGTCGTGGTCTTGCCGGCCCCGTTCGGGCCCAGCACGGCGACGAGCTCCCCCGGCGCGATGTCGAGGTCCAGGCCGCGCACAGCGTGCACGGTCGGCCCCTTGCCCCCGGCGAAGTCCTTGGTCAGTCCCCTGGTGCGGATCATGGCGGGTTCCCCTCTGCTGGTCATGGCACCACCGTGGCGGAGGTAGCGGTCAGGTCCTGTCCGCTACCCGGAGCAGACTGGCCCCATGACCGCGATCCCCGACCTGGCCGACGCCCCCGCGACGCCGTCGTCGCGGCTGCTCGCCCTGCTCTCCCTGCTGCAGACCCGGCGCGACTGGCCCGGCGACGTGCTCGCGGGCCGCCTCGGCGTCAGCCCGCGGACGGTCCGCCGGGACGTCGACCGGCTCCGCGCCCTCGGCTACCCGGTGCACGCCACCAAGGGCCCCGACGGCGGGTACCGGCTCGCGGCCGGGACGGCGATGCCGCCGCTGATGCTCGACGACGAGCAGGTGGTCGCCCTCACCGTGGCCCTGCAGACCGCGACCACGGGCGTCGACGGGCTCGACGAGGCCGCGGCCCGCGCGCTCGCGACCCTGCGCCAGGTGCTGCCCGCGCGGCTGCGGACCCGGGTCGAGGGGCTCGACCTCACCGCCGTGCGCCGGCCGCCCGACCCCGCCGAGGAGCACGTGGACACCGAGCGGCTGATGGCGGTGGGGGCCGCGATCCGGGCGCGGGAGGTGCTGCGGTTCGACTACGCGGCACCCGCGGCCGACGGGAGCGGGACCCGCGACGCCCCCGACGGACCGCCGCGCCGGGTCGAGCCGCACCACCTGGCCACCCGCGGCCGCCGCTGGTACCTCGTCGCCTGGGACCTGGACCGCCGCGACTGGCGGACGTTCCGGGTCGACCGGCTGCACCCGCGCACCCCGACCGGGCCGCGGTTCGAGCGCCGGGACCTGCCCGCCGCGGACGTGGCGGCGTACCTGCAGCAGCAGTTCGCCGGGGTGACCCAGCCGTGCCGCGGCGAGGCGGTGCTCGACGCGCCGGCGTCGCTGGTGGCGCGCTGGGCGGGGCCGGCGGACGTGGTCGAGCCGCTCGACGCCGAGCGGTGCCGGGTCGTCGCCGGGTCGTGGTCCTGGGTCGGGCTGGCGGCGTGGCTGGGGATGTTCGACGTGCCCCTGCGCGTCGTCGGGCCGCCGGAGCTGCGGGACGCGGCGCGGGAGCTCGCGCGGCGGTACGCGGCGGGGGCGGACGCGCCGGCGCCGGACCCGGCCTGACCGCCGGCCGCCCGCCGGTCGCCGGCGCGCGAGCGGTTAGGGTCGGGCACATGACGACCGGGGCGACCGAGCTGGCGGAGCGGCTGGCGCGCGTCCGGTCCCGGATCGCGGCCGCCGAGTCCGCCGCGGGCCGCCCGGCCGGCTCGGTCCGGCTGCTGCTCGCCACCAAGACCCAGGATGCCGCGACGGTGCGCGCGGCCGTACTCGCCGACACCGCCGGCGCCGCCACCACCGCGGGCGCGGCCCGCCGGGCGCTGCTGGGCGAGAACCGGGTCCAGGAGCTCGTCGCCAAGGGGCCGGACCTCGCCGACCTCGCACCCGAGCTGCACCTCATCGGCCCGCTGCAGTCCAACAAGGTGAACGCCGCCCTGCGCTGGGCCACCTGCGTGCAGAGCGTCGACTCGACGGCCCTGGCCGACCGGCTCGCGCGCCGGTGCGCCGACGACGACCGGACGCTGGACGTGCTGGTGCAGGTCAACGTCTCGGGCGAGCCGACCAAGCACGGCGCCGCGCCGCAGGACGCGCTCGACGTCGTCCGGGCCGTCGCCGGGCACGACCGGCTGCGGCTGCGCGGGTTCATGACCGTCGGCGCGAACACCCCCGACGAGCGGGCCGTGCGCGCCGGGTACGCCGCGCTGCGCGACCTGCGGGACAAGGTCGCGGGCAGCGGCGAGGCCGGCACCGGCGGCGCCCTCGAGCTGTCCATGGGGATGAGCCGCGACCTGGAGGCCGCGGTTGCCGAGGGCGCGACGATCGTCCGGGTGGGGACGGCCGTGTTCGGGGCCCGGCCGGCCCCCGCGGCGCCCGCGGGCCCGGACGCGTGACGGCCCCCGCCGACCGCCGGTTCCCCCGGCGCGTCTACGCCCGCGGCACCGAGCCGGACGGCCGGTTCTCGCTCGCCAACGAGCGCACGTTCCTCGCCTGGGTCCGCACGGCGCTCGCGCTGCTGGCGGGCGGCGTCGCCCTGGAGGCCCTGGACCTCCCGGTCGAGCCGCACCTGCGCCTCGCCGCGGCGGTGCTGCTGATCCTCCTCGGGATCGCGGCCCCGGCGCAGGCCTGGTTCGGCTGGGCGCGGGCGGAGCGCGCGCTGCGTGAGCGGCAGCCGCTGCCCGCGCCGGCGTTCAGCGGCCCGCTCGCCGCGGGCGTGGCGCTGGCCGGGGTGCTGGTGCTCGTCGGGCTGCTGCTGCGGTGAGCGCCGGCACCCCGGCGCACGCCGCCCCGCCCGGAGCGCAGCCGGAGCGCACCGCGCTGGCCTGGCGGCGCACCTCGCTCTCGGTCGCGATCGGCTCCCTGGTCGCCGGCCGGGTGCTCGAGCCGTGGGCCGGGCCCGGCGTGTGGGTCCTCGTCGTGCTCGGCCTGGTCGGCGCCCTCGTGCTCGACCGCGCCGGCGCGCACCGGACGGCCTCCTGGGCGGGGGTCGTCGACGACGCGCACCCCGACCGCGGGCCCGGCGCCCCCGTCCCCGACGGCGCCCGCACGCCGGGCGGCGGGGCGCTCGGCGCGACGGCGCTGGCCGCGGCCCTGCTCGGCGTGGTCGCGCTGGTCGCGGTGCTGCGGCACGCCGCGGGCTGACGCGCCGGGCGCGCGCCGGGCTCAGTGCCCGTACGCCGCCAGCGACCGGTCGGTCGGCACGATCTCCTTGCCGAGCGGGACCAGCGACACCGGGATCATCTTGAGGTTCGCGATCGCGAGCGGGATCCCGACGATCGTCACGGCCTGCGCGAGCGCCGTGGTGAGGTGCCCGAGGACCAGCCACCAGCCGGCGACGAGGATCCAGACGACGTTGCCGATCGTCGACATGGCGCCGGCGGTCGGGCGGTCCACGATCGTGCGGCCGAAGGGCCACAGCGCGTAGGACGCCATGCGGAACGACGCGATGCCGAACGGGATGGTCACGATCAGCACGCAGCAGATGATCCCGGCCAGGACGTAGCCGAGCGCGAGCCAGATGCCGCCGAACAGCAGCCAGATGATGTTGAGGAGCGCCTTCACCCGTCCAGCGTGGCAGGCCGCGGCCCGCGGGCGCATCCGGGGTTCCCCCGACCCGACCCTGGTCCTGCGGCACGCGCGCCGCGGGTCGGCCCCGTCACGGGACGCGCGCGGTCCACTCCGGGTTGCCGAACTTCTCCGCGACGAGCTGCTGCGCCCGCTCCAGCTCCTCCGGGCGCAGGTCGCCGTCGACGGTCCGGTACCGCGACCGGAAGTGCGCGATGAAGGCGTCGATGACCTGCTCGCGCGGCAGCCCGGTCTGGGACCGCACCGGGTCGACCCGCTTGTTCGCGCTGGTGGTGCCCTTGTCGGACAGCTTCTCGCGGCCGATCCGCAGCACCTCGAGCATCTTGTCGGCGTCGATGTCGTAGGCCATCGTCATGTGGTGCAGGACGGCCCCGCCGGCCAGGCGCTTCTGCGCGGAGCCGGCGATCTTGCCCGCCGGGGACGCGATGTCGTTGAGGCCGGAGAACGTCGCGGTGACGCCGACGTCGGCGAGGGCACCGATCACCCAGTCGTCGAGGAACCGGTACGACTGCTCGAACGACAGGCCGTCGACCAGCGACGCCGGCACCACGAGCGAGAACGTGATGCAGTTGCCGGCCTCCATGAACATGGCCCCGCCGCCGGAGATCCGCCGGACGACGGTCACGTCGTGCTTGGCCACGCCCTCGGGGTCGACCTCGTTGCGCAGCGACTGGAACGAGCCGATGAACACGGCGCGCTCGTCCCACTCCCAGAACCGCAGCGTCGGGCCGCGCCGGCCGGCCGCGAGCTCCTCGGTCAGCACCTGGTCCAGCGCCCCCAGCACGGCGGGCGGCAGCGGGCCGGGGTGGATCAGCTCGAACGTGTGGTCCTGCCAGGACGTCGCGTGCCCGAGCGCGCGCCGCACGGCGATGGCCACGGCCTCGGGCGTGAACCCGACCATCTGCACCGGGGCGTCGAACCGGCCGTCGGCCTCGGCGCGGCGCAGGCCGTCCTCGATCGCCGTCGTCAGGTCGGCGACCCGCGCGTCGGCGGGCCGGCCGCGCAGGGACTCGTCGATGACCGCCAGGGCCGCGTCGGGCTCGAGGAAGAAGTCGCCGCTGACGCTCACCTCGGTGAGCGCCCCGCCTGCCACCTCCACGTCCGCTGCCACGAGCTTGCCGCCGGGGACCTTGTACTCGCCACGCACGGTCCCGATCCTAGGCCCCTGACCGGCGTGGTCGCCGGTGGACGGAGGTCCCGGCCCCGCGCCGGGCACCGAGCGCCCGCCACAGCGCCGACCACTGCTCCGGGTGCAGGTCCCGCGGCAGCGCGCGCTGCGGCACCCCCGCGTCCGCCAGCGCCCGCCGGGCCGTCGGCGCCGGGACCCGCGCCGCCCGCGCCAGCACCTGGTCGAGCCCCCGGCCCGCGCCGGTGAACACGGCCCCCACGAACCGCTGGTAGCCGTCGCGCTCGCCCGGGTCGACCAGCGGGCGGTCGCGCCGGGCGACGGTCAGCAGCCCGCCGTCCACCGAGGGCCGCGGCCGGAACGCGTCGGCGGGCACCCGGCCGTGCAGCGCGACCTCGAACCACGGGTCGGTCTGCGCCGTGAGCAGCGTCCGCCCGCCGACCCCGGCGCGCTTGCGGGCCACCTCCCACTGGGTGAGCAGCACCGCGTGCCGCCACCGTCCGTGGTGCAGCAGCCGGCGCAGCAGGGGCGTCGTCAGGTGGAACGGGATGTTGCCGACCACCACCGGCCGGTCGAGCGGCACGCGCAGGGCGTCCGCGCACAGCACGGTGGCGCCGGGCGCGCGGGCGCGGAGCCGGTCCGCCCGGCGCGGGTCGACCTCGACCGCGAGCACGTCGCGGCCGAGGTCGGCGAGCGGCCGGGTCAGCGCGCCATCGCCGGCGCCGATCTCGAGGACGGGTCCGTCCGTCTCGCCGACCAGGCGCACGACGGCGTCGACGGTCGGACGGTGGTGCAGGAAGTTCTGGCCGAGCTCGTGCCGGCCGCCGTGGGGGTGTCGCACGGGAGGTGCTCCAGTCGCAGGCAGGACGGAGCACCCGGAGGGGCGGAAGCGAAGGTTCGGCCCGGCTCCGGGTGCTCGGGGCATCCGGAGGCGGCGACCGGTGTGACGTCCGGCCGCGCTCAGGCGGACCGGGGGCGTGCGACGGCCGCGGCGGCCGTGCTGATCAGCGTTCCCATGCGGGCGACGGTACGGCGCGGCCGGGTGGGCGCGCACGGGGTTTTCAGCGGTAGACGTCCGCGCGGGGCCCGGATCAGTCCGCCGCGGAGGTGTAGTACGTCGCCGCCATGTCCTCGTCGGTGCGGCCCTGCGCCGCGGCGCGGTCGAGGCGGGCCGAGAACGCCTCGGCGCCGTCCAGGTGCAGCCCGCGCTCGCGCGCCGCCGCGACGATCAGGCGCGCGTCCTTGCCGGACGTGCCGACCGCGAACGCGGCGGGGCTGAGCCGGTCCTCGCGGATCAGGTCGGCCTTGACCCGGAGGAACGGGGTGTCGAGCGGGCCGCCGTCGAGCACCTCGAAGAACCGGTCCGGCTCCACGCCCAGCGCCTCGGCGAGCGCGAGCACCTCCCCCGCGGCGTTGGCCACGGTGACGACCCAGCTGTTCACGACGAGCTTGAGCCGGGTCGCGGATCCCGCCGCGGCGTCCTCGCCGGTCCACACGGTTCGCGCGCCGACCGCGTCGAGCACCGGGGCCACGACGTCCCGCACGGCGAGCGGCCCGGCCGCGATCACGACCAGCTTCCCCGCCTCGGCGGGCTGCCGGGTGCCCGACACCGGCGCCTCGACGAACGTGACGCCGAGCTCGTCGGCGAGGGCCGCGAGCGCCGGGGTGTCGTCGACGCCGACCGTCGTGGACTGCAGCCACACCGCGCCCGGACGCAGGCCCGGCGCGGCCTGCCGGACCACGGCGGCGACCGCTGCGCCGTCGTGCAGCATCGTCAGCACGACCTCGGCGCCGTCGACGGCCTCGGCGGGCGTGCCCGCGACCACGGCGCCGTCCGCGGCCAGCGGCTCGGCCTTCGCCGCGCTCCGGTTCCACACCCGCACGGCGTGCCCCGCCCGCAGCAGGTTGCGCGCCATCGCCGCGCCCATGATCCCGGTGCCCAGCACCGCCACCGTCCGTGCGTCGCTCATGGGGCCATCCTCGCCCCGGGAGGGGTCGCGGCCCAGCCGAGCGCGGCGGGACGGCCACGAGCGGCGTCCGCCGGGTCAGCCCAGGCCGGCCAGCGCGCGCTCGGCGCTGCTCCGGGCGACGCCCGCGAGCGTGGCCGGGTCCGCGGGCTCGGCCGCCGGGTCCACGCCCGAGGCCGTCGTCGTCACGAGCGCGTTGCCGGCGAGGGCGGTCACCTCGACCTCGGGGCTGGTCGCGCCCTCGGCCGTCAGGGTCAGGGTGCGCACGACGGTCGGCACGGTGCCGCGGTCGGTCGTCGGCGGGTCCGCGGTCCACGCGCCGCCGTCGGTCCCCGGGTTGGTCTGCTGGTAGGCGTCGCAGTCCTCGAGCGTGCCGACCAGCGCGTCGAACGCCTGCTGCGCGGCCGCGTCGTCGTCGAGCACCAGGACGGACTGGATGACGGTCACCGCGTCGTCGCTGGCGAACCGGCGCAGGAACACGTCGGGCTCCCGCTCGGTGGTCGTGACCGCGGGCGTGCACGCGGACGGGTCGACGGTCGAGCGCTCGGGCAGCCCCCACTGCGCCTCCGGCGCGTCCGCGAGCGACTGGCCCGCGGCCAGCGGCACCGCCTCGGCGAGCTCGGCGTCCGTGAGGAACAGGGCGGGGGCGGAGTCGGCGTCGAACCCGCCGGTGCCGGACGTGGCGCCGGACGTCGCCGTGGGCGACGGCTCCGCGGCCGACGTCGGGGCCGCCGAGGCCGTCGCGTCCGGGGTCGCCGCACCGGGCGCGGGCGCGGGCGCCCAGGGCCGCCAGGCGAGCAGCACGCCCGCGGCGAGCGCCAGGACGAGGGTCAGCAGCCAGGGCCAGGCCCGGTCACGCGGGAGCCAGGTGTCCGCGGGTGGCTCCCCGGGCGGGCGCCCGCCGGGCCCCGGCCGGTCGGCGGGTGCGGGCGGGCGCGCGGGGTCCGTCATCGGGTTCTCCCTGGGCCGGGGGCGCTGTCCCGCGCCACGCTATTGCGGGCCGCCGCCCGGCGCGAGGGGGCGGCGTGCCGCGGCGACGAGGCGGGTGACCTGCGCGGCCGTGGCGGCGAGGTGCGCGGCGGTCGCCTCGGGGTCGAGCGCCTCGGCGAGCGGGAGGGGCCGCGGGTGCACGGGCAGCACCGCGTCGAACGGACCGGCGGCATCGTCGGCGTCGAGCTCGACCGCGCCCGCGAGCGCCACGACCACCGCCCCCGCCGCACGCCCGAGCGCCGCCACGCCCGCCGGGGTCTTGCCGCGCGCCGTCTGCGCGTCGAGTCGGCCCTCCCCGGTCAGCACCAGGTCCGCACCGGCGACCGCGTCCGCCAGCCCGACGGCCCGCGCCACGTACCCGAACCCGGGCTCCCGCTCCGCGCCGAGTGCCAGCAACGCCGCGCCCAGCCCGCCCGCGGCCCCGGCGCCCGGCCGGTCCGCGACGAGGTGCCCGTGCGCCGCGAGCGCCGCGCCCCACACGGCGAGCCGGCCGTCGAGGTGCGCCACCTGCTCGGGCGTCGCGCCCTTCTGCGGGCCGAACACGTGCGCCGCGCCGTCGGGGCCGTGCAGCGGGCTGTCGACGTCGGTCAGCACGACCAGGTCGACCCCGCCGAGGTCCGGCAGCGCGTCGAGCGTGCCGAAGTCCCACAGCGGGTTGGTGCCGGGAGCCCCGAGCGCCGCCCCGTCGCGGTCGCGGGCCGACGCCCCCAGCGCGAGCAGCAGCCCCAGCCCGCCGTCGGTGCAGGCCGTGCCACCGAGCGCGACGACCACCCGGCGCGCGCCGCGGTCGACCGCGTGCCGCACCAGCAGGCCCAGCCCCGCCGAGCCCGCGCGCGGGGGCAGGTCGGGGCCGACGTCGACCAGGGCGAGCCCGACGCACGAGGCCGCCTCGACGACCGCCGTCGGCCCCGGCCCCTCGTCCAGCAGTGCGTACGCCGCGTCCACCGGCCGCCCGACCGCGTCCACGACCCGCGCCACCACCCGGAGCCCGGGCCGCGCGGCGAGCACCGCGTCGACGGTCCCCTCGCCCCCGTCGGCGACCGGTACGACCCGCACCGCCCCACCGGGATCTGCGGCACGCACCCCGGCGGCGACCGCCTCCCCGGCCTCGGCGCTGGAGAGGCACCCCTTGAACGCGTCCACCGCGACGACGACCCTCACGGACACCAGCATGCCGAACACCGAGCCTGCACGTCTGGCCTCTGCGGGCGCCCTGGCGCGCAGACCAGGGGCGGAGACTCGGCGATGAGTCAGCGCGGCGTGATGCCCCGGTTGCGCAGGCCCCAGATCGCCGAGTCCGTCAGCGCCTCCCAGGACGCCTCGATCAGGTTCGGCCCCACGCCCACGGTGCTCCACGCCGTCTGCCCGTCCGTGGTCTCGATCAGCACCCGGGTCACCGCGTCGGTGCCGTGCATGGCGTCGAGGATGCGCACCTTGAAGTCGATCAGCTCGAAGGCCGCCAGCTCGGGGTACACCCGCTGGAGCGCGAGCCGCAGCGCGTGGTCCAGGGCGTTGACGGGGCCGTTGCCCTCGCCGGTGGCGACGATGCGCTCGCCCCCGGCGTGCAGCTTGACCGTGGCCTCGGCCGTGGCGGGGGTGCCGCGCGACCCGGCGCGCTCGACGATCGCGCGCCAGGACTCCACCCGGAAGTACGCGGGCCGGGAGCCGTCGACCTCCTCGGCGAGCAGCAGCTCGAACGACGCGTCGGCGGCGTCGTAGGTGTAGCCCTGCGCCTCCGCGTCCTTGACCCGGTTGGTGACCCGGGTGAGCACCTCGTCCTGCCCGGCCAGGTCGAAGCCGAGCTCGCGGCCCTTGAGCTCGATCGACGCGCGGCCGGCCATCTCGGACACGAGCATCCGCATGTCGTTGCCGACGGCCTGCGGGTCGATGTGCTGGTAGAGGTCGGGGTCGACGCGGATCGCGGAGGCGTGCAGCCCGGCCTTGTGCGCGAACGCGCTCGCGCCGACGTACGGCTGGCGCGCGAACGGCGCGATGTTGGTGATCTCGCTGATCTGGTGCGCGATCCGGGTCATCTCGGCGAGCCCGCCCGGGCGGTCGGCCGGCGGGACGAGCACGCTGCGGCCGGTCTTGAGCTCGAGGTTGGCGACGGTCGCCAGCAGGTCGGCGTTGCCGGTGCGCTCGCCGTAGCCGTTGACGGTGCCCTGCAGGTGCACGGCGCCGGCCTCGACCGCCGCGAGCGAGTTCGCCACCGCGCAGCCCGAGTCGTTGTGCGCGTGCACGCCGAGCCGGGTCAGGGCGTCGGCGGTGCCGAGCGCGGCGCGCAGGTCGCGGACCACCTCGGTCACCTGGAACGGCAGCATCCCCCCGTTGGTGTCGCACAGCACGACGGTCTCGGCGCCGGCCTCGACGGCCGCGAGCACGACGTCGCGCGCGTAGGCCGGGTCGAACCGGAAGCCGTCGAAGAAGTGCTCGGCGTCGACGACGACCCGGCGACCCTCCTGCACGAGCAGCCGCACGGAGTCGGCGACCATCGCGAGGTTCTCGGCACCCGTGGTGCGCAGGGCGCGCTCGACGTGCCGGGAGTCCGACTTGGCGACGAGGGTGACCACCGGCGCCTCGGAGTCGAGCAGCGCCCGCAGCTGGGCGTCGTCCCACGCGCGCACGCCCGGCTTGCGGGTCGCGCCGAACGCGGCGAGCACCGCGTGCCGGAGGTCGAGCTCCTTGGCCGCCCGGGCGAAGAACTCGGTGTCCTTGGGGATCGCGCCCGGCCAGCCGCCCTCGATGTAGCCCACGCCCAGGTCGTCGAGCAGCGGCGCGATCGCCAGCTTGTCGGCGACCGAGAGGTTCATGCCCTCCTGCTGGGCGCCGTCGCGCAGCGTGGTGTCGTACACGTCGAACGCCGCGGGGCCGCCGGGAGCGGGGTGGGCCGCGCCGCCGCGGGGCAGGGTGGCGGGGGCGTCGGGGGCGGTGGGCTCGGTCACGGGGAGTGCTTCTCTCGGCGAGGGGACGAGGCGAGCTGCCGGGGTGCACGCCGGGGTCGGCGGGCGGGTCGAGCAACAAAAAGACCCCCCGGGTTCGGGAGGTCGGCGCGTCCGCGGGGGTGGGGCGGACGCGCTAGGCGATGACGATCAGGAGGGCCATGGCCTCATCGTGGCACACGTCACGCCCGGCGTCAGCCCCGTCCACCTCGCGGGACGGGGCCGACGCGCGGCCGTCAGACCAGGCGGTGCATCCAGCCGTGCGGGTCGGCCGCGCGGCCGTACTGGATGTCCGTGAGGCGCTGCCGGATGCTCTGCATGACCGGGCCGGCCTCGCCGTCGCCCACGGTGACGTCGAAGTCGCCGCCCGCGAGCCGGCCGATCGGGGTCACGACCGCCGCGGTCCCGCAGGCGAACACCTCGGCGACGCTGCCGTCGCGCAGCCCGTCGAGCAGCTCGGCCAGCGGGATGTCCCGCTCGGTGACCTCGCGGCCGTCCTCGGTGAGCAGCTGCAGGATCGAGGAGCGGGTGACGCCCTCGAGGATCGAGCCCGTGAGCCGCGGGGTGGACACCGAGCCGTCGGCGCCGACCACGAACACGTTCATGCCGCCGAGCTCCTCGAGCAGCGTGCCGGTCGCGGCGTCCAGGAAGCACACCTGCTCGCAGCCCCGGGCGTAGGCCTCCTGCTGCGGGAGCAGGCTCGCGGCGTAGTTGCCGCCGCACTTGGCGGCGCCGGTGCCCCCTGCCGCCGCGCGCGAGTAGTCCTCGGACACCCAGATCGACACCGGCTTCACGCCGCCGGCGAAGTACGAGCCGACCGGCGAGGCGATCACGAGGTACTCGGCCTGCATCGAGGGCCGCACGCCGAGGAACGCCTCGGAGGCGTACATGAACGGCCGCAGGTAGAGGCTGGTCTCCTCCCCCGACGGCACCCAGTCGACGTCGGTGCGCACCAGGGCGGTGACCGACGCGAGGAAGTCCTCGGTCGACAGCTCGGGCAGCGCGAGCCGCCGGGCGGAGCGCTGCAGCCGCTCGGCGTTGGCCTGCGGGCGGAACGTCCACACCGAGCCGTCGGCGTGCCGGTAGGCCTTGAGGCCCTCGAAGATCTCCTGGGCGTAGTGCAGCACCGCGGTGGCGGGGTCGAGCAGCAGCGGGCCGTACTTCTCCACCCGGCGGTCGTGCCAGCCCAGGCCCTGCGTCCAGGAGACGCGCGCCATGTGGTCGGTGAACACGGTGCCGAACTTCGGCGTGGCGAGCAGCGACTCCCGCTCGGCGTCGGGCGTCGGGGTGTCGGTGGGACGGACCTCGAAGATGGAACCGAGGTCGGTCGTGTCGGAGATGCTCATGTGTCTGCGGCCTTTCACCAGGAGTCTGATCTGACGGTACCTGGGCGACGGCCGGGGTGGGACGGGCGCGAGGCGCGGCGCTGCGCCCCGAGCGGGCGGCGACTAGCCGGCGATGCGCGCGGCGAGGTCCTTGCCCACCTCGGCCGTCGACCGTACTCGGCCCCCGCGCTCCGCGACGTCCGCCGCGACGGCGGCCTCGACGCGGGCCGCGGCCTCGCGCTCGCCCAGGTGGTCCAGGAGGAGCGCGACGGACAGCACCGTCGCGGTGGGGTCGGCCTTGCCCTGCCCGGCGATGTCCGGGGCGGAGCCGTGCACCGGCTCGAACATGCTCGGCGCGGTGCGGTCCGGGTTGATGTTGGCGGACGCGGCCAGGCCGATGCCGCCGACGATCGCGCCCGCGAGGTCGGTGAGGATGTCGCCGAACAGGTTGTCCGTCACGATGACGTCGAACCGGGCCGGGTCGGTGACCAGGAAGATCGTCGCCGCGTCCACGTGCAGGTAGTCGACCGTCACGTCCGGGAACTCGGCGTTCACGGCCTCGACGGTGCGCCGCCACAGGTGGCCGGCGTGCACGAGGACGTTGTGCTTGTGCACGAGCGTGAGCTTCTTGCGCGGGCGGGCGGCAGCGCGGGCGAACGCGTCGCGCACCACCCGCTCGACGCCGAACGCGGTGTTGACGCTGACCTCGTTGGCGATCTCGTGCGGGGTGCCCACCCGGATCGCGCCGCCGTTGCCGACGTACGGGCCCTCGGTGCCCTCGCGGACGACCACGAAGTCGACGTCGCCCGGGTTCGCGAGCGGCGAGGCCACGCCCGGGTACAGCTTGGCGGGGCGCAGGTTCACGTAGTGGTCCAGGGCGAACCGCAGCTTGAGCAGCAGCCCGCGCTCCAGCACGCCGGACGGCACGCTCGGGTCGCCGATCGCGCCGAGCAGGATCGCGTCGTGGGAGCGGATCGCCTCGAGGTCCGCGTCGGTCAGCGTCTCGCCGGTCGCGTGCCAGCGGCGCGCGCCCAGGTCGAAGTCGGTCGTGGTGACCGTGCTGCCCGAGCCGGACAGGGCCGCCTCCAGGGCGAGGAGACCCTGCTCCACGACCTCGGTGCCGATGCCGTCACCCGCGACGACGGCCAGGTTGATGCGCTGCGCCATGCTCTCCACTCTAGTGAGTCGTCTTACGAACCGGGACGACCGTCTCAGGCCTCGGACGGGGCTGCGGACGGGCCCCGGTCGCCGGGACGCGGGAACAGCAGCTCGAACCGCTCGACGACCACCGGCGTCGCGTCGGTGAGCTCCGCGCCCAGCGCCACCAGCACCGGACCCCAGGAGCCCTGGCGCTCCGCGCGCCAGGACGCGAGCGTCCGGTCGCCCTCCGCCTCGGCCGCCGCGACGTCCTCGTCGACCTCGCCGAACGGCACCGTCTCCACCCGCGTGGTGCGGATCAGCGCGCCCGGCCGGCCGGAGGCGTCGGTGACGATCGACAGGTCGCCCTTGACCGGCAGCGGCTCGTCGGCGTGCTCGAACTCCGGCAGGGCCGTCGACGTGGCGGTCTTGGTGCCGTCGAGCACGAGCGCGAGGGTCGCGTCCGCGAGGGCGGGCTCGTCCCCGAACGCCCAGGACGGCGGCACCAGCGACCCCGCGATCCCCGGCCCGGTGACGGCGGCGACCCGCATCACCCCGGCCCGGACCCGGGCGACCTCCCAGAACCGGAGGACCTCGTCGGGGTGCGTGCTGTCGGCGGAGGGCGTGGCGGCGTCGTCGGTCATGCCCCGATCCTCCCCCAGATACGGCGAGTGGAGCGTCCTGCCGGGACACGCCGTGCGTGTCGGGCAGAACGCTCCACTCGGTGCCACTCGTGCCGAGGACGGCGCGCGCGGGTCAGCGCGCGGCGGAGCCCTCGACGTAGTCCGTGTCGGACGGCTTCACCCAGGCGAACAGCTTGCGCAGCTCGCGGCCCACGGGCTCGATCGGGTGGTTCTGGCCCTTCTCGCGGAGCTCCTTGAACTCCGGCGCGCCGGCGTCCTGGTCCGTGATGAACCGCTCGGCGAAGGCGCCGTTCTGGATGTCCGCGAGGACGGCCTTCATGTTCTCCTTCACGTCGGGCGTGATGACCCGCGGGCCGGAGACGTAGTCGCCGTACTCGGCCGTGTCGGAGACGGACCAGCGCTGCTTGGTGATGCCGCCCTCGAAGATGAGGTCGACGATCAGCTTCAGCTCGTGCAGCACCTCGAAGTACGCGACCTCGGGCTGGTAGCCGGCCTCGGTCAGGGTCTCGAAGCCGTACTGGATCAGCTGGGACACGCCGCCGCAGAGGACGGCCTGCTCGCCGAACAGGTCGGTCTCGGTCTCCTCGGTGAACGTGGTCTTGATGCCGGCGGCGCGCAGGCCGCCGATGCCCTTGGCGTAGGACAGGGCGAGGTCCCAGGCGGAGCCCGACGCGTCCTGCTCGACGGCGACGATCACGGGCACGCCGCGGCCGTCGACGTACTCGCGGCGCACGAGGTGGCCCGGGCCCTTGGGGGCGACCATGACGATGTCGTGGCCGGCCTCGGGCTTGATGTAGCCGAACCGGATGTTGAAGCCGTGGCCGAACACCAGCGCGGCGCCCTCGGTCAGGTTCGGGGCGATCTCGTCGCGGTAGATGTGCCGCTGCACCTGGTCCGGCGCGAGGATGACGACGACGTCGGCGCCCTGGACGGCCTCGGCCACCGTGGCGACCTTGAGGCCCTCGTTCTCCGCCTTGGCGCGGGAGGCCGAGCCCTCGCGGAGGCCGACGGTCACGTCGACGCCCGAGTCGCGCAGGTTCAGCGCGTGCGCGTGCCCCTGGCTGCCGTAGCCGATGACGGCGACCTTCTTGCTCTGGATGATCGACAGGTCGGCGTCGTCGTCGTAGAACAGCTCAGCCACGATGGTTCTCCTTGTGTGTGCGGGGTCGTGCGGACGGACGGATCAGGCGGACCGGCTGACGCGCTCGAGCGCGCGGTCCGTGATGGAGCGGGGCCCGCGGCCGATGGCCACGATGCCGGACTGGACGATCTCGCGGACGCCGAACGGCTCGAGCGCCGCGAGCAGCGCCGTGAGCTTGCCCGGGCTGCCGGTCGCCTCGATGGTGACGGTGTCCGGCACGACGTCGACGACGTGCGCCCGGAACAGCTCGACCACCTCGAGCACCTGGGTGCGGACCGGGCCCTCGGCGCGGACCTTCACCAGCAGCAGCTCGCGCTGCACGGAGGCGGCGTCCTCGAGCTCGACGATCTTGATCACGTTGATCAGCTTGTTCAGCTGCTTGGTGACCTGCTCGAGCGGCAGGGCGTCGACGTCGACCACGACGGTGATCCGGGAGATCTCGTCGTGCTCGGTCGGGCCCACCGCGAGGGAGTGGATGTTGAACGACCGGCGGGCGAACAGGCCCGCGACGCGGGTCAGCACGCCGGGCTTGTTCTCCACGAGGACGGAGAGGGTGTGACGGCTCATGATCTCTTCCTCAGTCCTCGCGGTCCCACGCCGGGGAGATGCCCCGGGCGTACTGGATGTCGTCGTTGCTCACGCCGGCGGCGACCATCGGCCACACCATCGAGTCGCGCGACACCGTGAAGTCCACGACGACGGGCTGGTCGTCGATCTCCATCGCCCGCTTGATCGTGGCGTCCACGTCGGCGGTGGTCTCGCAGCGCAGGCCGACTGCGCCGTAGGCGTCGGCGAGCTTCACGAAGTCGGGGACGTGGATGGTGCCGTGGCCGGTGTGCAGGTCGGTGTTCGAGTACCGGGACTCGTAGAACAGCGTCTGCCACTGCCGGACCATGCCCAGCGAGGAGTTGTTGATCACCGCGACCTTGATCGGGATCTCGTTGATCGTGCAGGTGGCGAGCTCCTGGTTGGTCATCTGGAAGCAGCCGTCGCCGTCGATCGCCCACACGGTGCGGTCGGGCTGGCCGACCTTCGCGCCCATGGCCGCGGGCACCGAGAAGCCCATGGTCCCGAGGCCACCGGAGTTCAGCCAGGAGTTCGGCCGCTGGTACTTGATGAACTGCGCGGCCCACATCTGGTGCTGGCCCACGCCGGACACGAAGATCGACTCCGGCCCGGACAGCTCGCCGATCCGGGAGATCACGTGCTGCGGCGCCAGGTGGCCGTCGGTCGGCTCGTCGTAGCCGAGCGGGAACGTCTCCCGCCAGGAGTCGATCTGCTGCCACCAGGCCTCGAGGTCCGGCTTGCCGTGCTGCACCTGCTCGCGGGCGAGCTCCGGCAGCAGGTCCGCGATGACCTCGCGCAGGTCGCCGACGATCGGCACGTCCGCCGCGCGGTTCTTGCCGATCTCCGCGGGGTCGATGTCGGCGTGCACGATCGTCGCGTTCGGGGCGAACGACGACAGCTTGCCGGTCACGCGGTCGTCGAACCGCGCGCCGAGCGCCACCACCAGGTCGGCCTTCTGCAGCGCGGCGACCGCGGCCACCGTGCCGTGCATGCCCGGCATGCCGAGGTGCTGCGGGTGGGTGTCGGGCAGCGCGCCGCGGGCCATCAGCGTGGTGACCACGGCGGCGCCGGACTCGTCGACCAGGCGGCGCAGCTCGGCGGACGCGCCGGAGCGGATCACGCCGCCGCCGACCATCAGCACCGGGCGGCGGGCCGTGGCCAGCAGCCGGGCGGCCTCGCGGATCTGCTTGCCGTGCGGCTTGGTCACCGGGTGGTAGCCCGGCAGGTCCAGCTGCTGCGGCCAGGTGAAGGTGGTGTCCGTCTGCATGGCCGACTTGGCGATGTCCACGAGCACCGGGCCCGGGCGGCCGGTCGACGCGATGTGGAACGCCTCGGCGATCGTCCGGGGGATGTCGTCGGGGTCGGTCACCAGGAAGTTGTGCTTGGTGATCGGCAGCGTGATGCCGACGATGTCGGCCTCCTGGAACGCGTCCGTCCCGATCAGCGACGCGCCGACCTGGCCGGTGATCGCGACCAGCGGGATCGAGTCCATGTTCGCGTCGGCGATCGGGGTCACCAGGTTGGTCGCGCCCGGGCCCGAGGTCGCCATCGTGACGCCGACCTTGCCGGTGGCCTGGGCGTAGCCCGTGGCCGCGTGGCCGCCGCCCTGCTCGTGCCGCACGAGGATGTGCCGGAGCCGGGTGGAGTCCATCAGCGGGTCGTACGTCGGCAGGATCGCGCCGCCGGGGATGCCGAAGACGACCTCGGCGCCGGCCTCCTCCAGCGAGCGGACGATCGACTTGGCGCCGGTGACCTGCTCGGTGACGACGGGGCGCGGCGGCGCGGCGGGTGCGGCGAGGCGCGCCGGCTCGCGCGCCTCGGTTGCGCCGGCGGGCGCTGCGGCCGCGGCCGCCCTGCGGGGCGGTGCCGGGTGGGGGCCCTGGACCATCGGTGTCTCCTGCGTCTGTGCGGGTGGAGCGGGTGCTGCTGCGACCGGGGCCGCGTGGGTGCCGCGCGATGCCTCGCCGGCACGAAAAAACCCCTCGAGCCCGGGGAGCCGGGCCGGTCGAGGGGTGCGCGCGCGGGCGATGCCTTCCGTGCGTGGCGTCAGCCGGCGCGCTCGGGAAGTACTACGAGGAGGAGGTTCGTCCGCATGGCACGTGACACTACGCCGCGCGTCGTGCGGTGTCACGCCCGCCCTGGTCCGTCTCACATCGTGGTGCACGAGTCCACCACGTGATCGGTGCCGAGTCGTGACCGGCCACGCCGCCCGCGTCCCGGCGCGCCGGGGGTCCGCCTCCTAGCCTCGTGCGCATGACGCGATCCCGCACCGCCCGCCGCCCGCTGCTCGCCGGCACCGCCGTTCTGGCGCTCGCCCTGGTCGCCGCGTGCGGCGGCGATGGCACGTCGGGCGACGACCCGTCGACCACCGCCCCGGCGCCGACGGCGAGCGCCACCGCGACGCCCTCCCCCACGCCCAGCGCGTCCGCCACCGCGCCCGTCGACGACGCCGAGGCGGACGCCGCCGCGCCCGACTGGGGCACCACGGGCGACGGCGAGGCGTCCGCCGACGCGCTGCTCACGGTGAGCGGGGTCCGTCTCGGCACCCACCTGGGATACGACCGCGTCGTCGTCGACCTGGGTGGGACCGGCACTCCCGGCTGGCACGTCGAGCGCTCGGCCACGGCTGCCGAGGACCCCACCGGGGACGCGGTCGACCTCGGCGGGGACGCCGTGCTGACCCTGTACGTGACCGGGCTCGGCTACCCGTTCGACACCGGGGTCGAGGAGCTCCAGCCCGGGACCCGGGGTCCGGGCGGGACGGTGGTCACCGGGACGGAGTACTCCGGCACGTTCGAGGCGCAGGCCCAGGTGTTCCTCGGGCTCACCGACCCCGAGGCGCCGTACCGGGTGTTCCTCCTGCAGGACCCGGTGCGTCTCGTGGTCGACGTGCAGCGCTCGATGGCCTGACCCGGTGCGGCGGGCTCAGGCCCGCCGCACCACCCGGGCCTCCCACGGCCGCAGCGTCGTCGGCTCCCCGGCGTCGGCGTGCGTGCCGAGCACCAGCTCGCCCCAGCCGCCGTCGCGCGCGAGCGGCCAGGCGTCCCCGAGGTCGACGACCCGCTCCTCCCCCGACACGTTGACGACGACCAGCAGCGCGTCGCCGTCGAGCTCGCGGCTGTACGCGTACACCTGCTCGTCCTCGGGCAGCAGCATCGTGAAGTCGCCGAGCGCCACGACCGGGTCGGCGTGCCGGAGCTCGATCAGCCGCCGGTGGTGGTGGAACACCGAGTCCGGGTCGGCGCGCTCGGCGGCCGCGTTGACCTCGACGTGGTTCGGGTTGACCGCGAGCCACGGGGTCCCGGTGGTGAACCCCGCCTGCGGCGAGTCGTCCCACTGCACCGGCGTGCGGGCGTTGTCCCGGCTCATCGCCGCGAGGCCCGCGAGCAGCTGCTCGTCGGTCGCCGACGCGAGCGTCCGGGCCTGGGCGACGTGGTTGACCGACTCGATGTCCCGGTACTGGTCGAACCGCGTGAAGTGCGCGTTCGTCATCCCGAGCTCCTCGCCCTGGTAGACGTACGGCGTCCCGCGGTGCAGGTGCAGCAGCGTCGCGAGGGCCTTCGCCGACTCCCGGCGGTGCTTCCCGTCGTCCCCGAACCGGGACACGACGCGCGGCTGGTCGTGGTTGTCCCAGTACAGGCTGTTCCAGCCCGCGTCCGCGAGCCCCGCCTGCCAGCGCCCGAACGTCGCCTTGAGGTCGGTCAGCCGCAGCGGCCTCGGGTCGAACTTGCCGCCGGGGCCGTGGTCCAGGCCGACGTGCTCGAACTGGAACACCATGTCGACCTCGCGCCGGTCCGGGTCGGTGTACCTCCGCGCCTCGTCCAGCGTGACGCCCGGGGTCTCCCCCACGGTCAGCAGCCGGTCCGCCCGGCCCTCGAACACCTCGCGGTGCATCTCGTGCAGGTACTCGTGCACCCGCGGGCCGTCCGTGTAGTGCGCGCTGCCGTCGCCCCACACCCCCGCGACCACCGGGCCGTCCGGGAGCGCCGTGTCCTTCGAGATGAGGTTGATGACGTCCATCCGGAAGCCGTCGACCCCGCGGTCCAGCCACCAGCGCATCATCGCGTAGACGGCCTGCCGGACCTCCGGGTTCTCCCAGTTGAGGTCGGGCTGCTTCCGGCTGAACAGGTGCAGGTAGTACTCGCCGGACGCCTCGTCCAGCTCCCAGGTCGAGCCCGAGAAGAACGAGTGCCAGTTGGTCGGCTCCGCACCGGGCTGCCCCGGCGCCATGCCGTCGCGCGGCGGCCGCCACCAGTACCAGTCGCGCTTCGGGCTGTCCGGGCCGCTCCGGCTCTCGGTGAACCACGGGTGCTCGTCGGACGTGTGGTTGACGACCAGGTCCATGAGCAGCTTCATGCCCCGCTCGTGCAGCGCGGCGATGAGCTCGTCCAGGTCCGCGAGCGTGCCGAACGACGGGTCGACGTCCTGGTAGTCGCTGATGTCGTAGCCGTTGTCGTCCTGCGGCGACCGGTAGATCGGCGACAGCCACACCACGTCGACACCCAGGGCGCTCAGGTGGTCGAGCCGCGAGATGATCCCGCGCAGGTCGCCGACGCCGTCGCCGTCGGAGTCCTGGAACGACCTCGGGTAGATCTGGTAGACGACGGCTCGGGTCCACCACGGCGCATCTTCGACGGTCCAGCCCATGCGGACCACCCTGTCACGTGCGCCGGGGCGGCGCAGGGGACGTCGGTCGTCCCCGGGGCCGCCCCGGCGCCGCGCTCAGATCAGCACCGCCCCCGTGGACGCCGACTGCACGAGCTTCGCGTACTTCGCCAGCACGCCGCGGGTGTACCGCGGGGGCAGCGGCGCCCACCCGACCCGGCGCGCGGCGAGCTCCTCCTCGGGGACCAGCAGGTCGAGCGTCGCGTTCGCGACGTCCAGCCGGATCCGGTCGCCGTCCCGCACGAACGCGATCGGGCCCGCGTCCACCGCCTCGGGCGCGACGTGCCCGACGCACAGGCCCGTCGTGCCGCCGGAGAACCGGCCGTCGGTGAGCAGCAGCACGTCCTTGCCGAGCCCGGCGCCCTTGATCGCGCCGGTGATCGCGAGCATCTCGCGCATGCCCGGGCCGCCCTTGGGGCCCTCGTACCGGATGACGACGACGTCGCCGGCCTGGATGGTGCCGTCCTCCAGCGCGTCCAGGGCGGCGCGCTCGCGCTCGAACACGCGGGCGGTGCCCTCGAACACGTCGGTGTCGAAGCCGGCCGACTTCACCACGGCACCCTCGGGGGCCAGCGAGCCGTCGAGGATCGTGATGCCGCCGGTGTGGTGGATCGGGTTGTCCAGCGCGCGCAGGATCTTGCCGTCCGGGTCGGGCGGGGCGACGTCGGCGAGGTTCTCCGCGACGGTCTTGCCGGTGACGGTGAGGCAGTCGCCGTGGATCAGGCCGGCGTCGAGCAGCGCCTTCATGATCACCGGGACGCCGCCGATGCGGTCGACGTCGGCCATGACGTACCGGCCGAACGGCTTGAGGTCGCCCAGGTGCGGGACCTTCGCGGCGACGCGCTTGAAGTCGTCCAGCGTCAGGTCGACCTCGGCCTCGTGCGCGATCGCCAGCAGGTGCAGCACGGCGTTCGTCGAGCCGCCGAACGCCATGACCACGGCGATGGCGTTCTCGAACGCCTCCTTGGTCATGATCTGCCGCGCGGTGATGCCCTTGCGCAGCAGCTCGACGACGGCCTCGCCGGACCGCATCGCGAAGTTGTCCCGGCGGCGGTCCGCGCTCGGCGGGGCGGCGGAGCCCGGCAGGGACATGCCCATCGCCTCGGCCACCGACGCCATGGTGTTCGCGGTGTACATGCCGCCGCAGGCACCCTCGCCCGGGCAGATGGCGCGCTCGATGCGGTCCAGGTCGCCCTTCGACATCAGGCCGCGGGAGCACGCCCCGACCGCCTCGAACGCGTCGATCAGCGTGACGTCCTTCTCGGTGCCGTCCTCGAGCTTCACCCAGCCCGGCATGATCGAGCCGGCGTAGAGCAACACGCTCGACAGGTCGAGGCGCGCGGCTGCCATCAGCATGCCGGGGAGCGACTTGTCGCAGCCGGCCAGCAGCACGGAGCCGTCCAGGCGCTCGGCCTGCATGACGGTCTCGACGCTGTCCGCGATGATGTCGCGGCTCACCAGCGAGAAGTGCATCCCCTCGTGGCCCATCGAGATGCCGTCCGACACCGAGATGGTGCCGAACTCCAGCGGGTAGCCGCCGCCGGCGTGCACGCCGCTCTTCACGGCCTGCGCCAGCCGCTGCAGCGACAGGTTGCAGGGCGTGATCTCGTTCCAGGAGCTCGCGACGCCGATCTGGGGCTTCACCCAGTCGTCGTCGCCGAGCCCGACGGCGCGGAGCATGCCGCGCGACGCCGTGGCCTCGATGCCGTCGGTCACCTGCCGGGAGCGCGGCTTGATGTCGATGTCCGGGGTGTTCCCGCCCGTGGTCGTCATGTGCCGACTGTAGGCGCGAGCGGCGCGGCGCGCCCCTGACGTGCCGGGGCGCGCCGCGCGACGCTCGGGTGGTGCTGCGTCAGCCGCGGCGGAGGCGGCTCACGTCGCGGACCGCGCCGCGGTCGGCGCTGGTCGCCATCGCGGCGTACGCCTGGAGGGCCGGGGACACGTAGCGGTCGCGGTCGACCGGCTGCCACGGGTTCTCGCTCGCCTCCATCTTGGCCCGGCGGTCGGCCAGCACCTCGTCCGGCACGTTCACCCGGATCAGACGGGTCTCGACGTCGATCTCGATCTCGTCGCCGTCCTCGATCAGGCCGATCGTGCCGCCGGCCGCCGCCTCGGGGCTGATGTGGCCGACCGAGATGCCGCTCGACCCGCCGGAGAACCGGCCGTCGGTGATGAGCGCGCACACCTTGCCCAGGCCGCGGCCCTTGATGAACGACGTCGGGTAGAGCATCTCCTGCATGCCGGGGCCGCCGGAGGGGCCCTCGTAGCGCACGACGACGACGTGGCCCGGCTCGACCTCCTTGCGCAGGATCTTGTCGACGGCCTCGTCCTGCGACTCGCACACCAGCGCGCGGCCGACGAAGTGGAACACGTCCGGGTCGATCCCGGCGGTCTTGATGATGGCGCCGTCCTCGGCGAGGTTGCCGCGGAGCACCGCCAGGCCGCCCTCGACGGTGTAGGCGTGCGCGACGTCGCGGATGCACCCCGACGCGCCGTCGGTGTCGAGGGACTCCCACACGTTCGACGTCGAGAACGCCTGCGTCGTGCGGACGCCGCCGGGGGCCGCGTGGAACAGGGCGGTGGCGCGCTCGGTGGCCTTGCCGCCGCGCACGTCCCAGTCGTCCAGCCAGGCGCGCAGCGTCGGCGTGTGCACGCTGGTCACGTCGTGGTCGAGCAGGCCGCCGCGGTCGAGCTCGCCGAGCAGTGCGGGGATGCCGCCCGCCCGGTGCACGTCCTCCATGTGGTAGTCCGGGTGGTTCGGCGCGACCTTGGCCAGGCAGGGCACCCGGCGGCTGATCGCGTCGATGTCCTCGAGCGTGAAGTCGACCTCGGCCTCCTGCGCCGCGGCCAGCACGTGCAGCACGGTGTTGGTCGAGCCGCCCATCGCGACGTCGAGCGCCATCGCGTTCGCGAACGCGGCGCGGGTCGCGATGCCGCGGGGCGCCGCGGTGTCGTCCTCGTCCTCGTAGTACCGACGGGCCAGGTCGACGATCGTGCGGCCGGCCTCGAGGAACAGCTCCTTGCGGGCGGCGTGCGTGGCCAGCGTCGAGCCGTTGCCCGGCAGCGACAGGCCGAGCGCCTCGGTGAGGCAGTTCATCGAGTTGGCGGTGAACATGCCGGAGCAGGAGCCGCAGGTCGGGCAGGCGTTCTCCTCGACCGTGGCCAGCGCCTGGTCGGAGACGTTGTCGTCCGCGGAGTAGTTGATCGCGTTGATGAGGTTCAGGTGCGTCTTCGCGACGCCGTCGGCGATCACGGCCTTGCCGGCCTCCATGGGGCCGCCCGACACGAAGATCACCGGGATGTTCAGGCGCAGCGCCGCGTTGAGCATGCCGGGCGTGATCTTGTCGCAATTCGAGATGCACACCAGGGCGTCGGCGCAGTGCGCCTGGACCATGTACTCGACCGAGTCGGCGATCAGGTCGCGGCTGGGCAGCGAGTAGAGCATGCCGGCGTGGCCCATCGCGATGCCGTCGTCGACCGCGATGGTGTTGAACTCCTTCGCGACGCCGCCGGCCTCCTGGATCGCCGACGCGACGAGGTCGCCCATGTCCTTGAGGTGCACGTGGCCCGGGACGAACTGCGTGTACGAGTTCGCGATCGCGATGATCGGCTTGCCGAAGTCCTCGGAGCCCATGCCGGTGGCGCGCCACAGGGCGCGGGCGCCGGCCATGTTGCGGCCGTGGGTCGAGGTACGAGAGCGCAGAGGACGACTCACGCTGGGGCTCCTTCGGACGAGCAGGGCGCCACCGCGGCGGCGGCGTGGCCGTCACGGTACGTCCGCGCACGTCACGGTGCGTCGGGCGTCCGTCCTGTGATCGACCGAGGGGCGAGACGCCTCAGCCCTTCCCGCGCGCCTGCCAGGTGCAGACGCAGGCCTCGTTGCCCTCGGGGTCGGCCAGGACCCAGAACGCGGGCGCGCGCCGGTCGGACAGCAGCGTGCCCCCGGCGGCCAGCGCAGCCGCGACCCGGGTCTCGGCCTGGTCGTGCGGCACCGTGACGTCGACGTGGATCCGGTTGCGCTGCGGGCGCGGGGCGTCCATCTGCTGGAACCAGTACCCCGGTCCCAGAGCGCCTGGGTCCGCGAGCGCCGGGTCGTCCGGGTCGGTCCCGGGCTCCGGCTCGTACCCCAGCACCGCGCGCCAGAACGGGGCGACGCGCGGGATGTCGAGGGCATCGATGGCGATCTCCTGCGAGGTCAGCGAGGCCGGGTCGCCGCTGACTCCGAGCTCGTCCGCCGCCGCCGAGACGGCGTCCGCGAGCGCCAGGTCCGCCTCGGTGAGCCCGTGCGCCGCCCACGTGGTCGTGCGCACCTGGACCACGCCGGGCCGCAGCGTCACGTCCGGGGCGGCGCCGACCCGCTCCGCCGCGGCGGCCACCCGGGCGACGAGCGCCGCGCCGGTCGCGAGGTCGGGGACCCGGAAGGCGGCCTGCAGCCACAGGAGCAGCACCCGCCAGTGCCGCGGGTCGACCCGCTCGGTGGCGGCGCCGGGACCGATGACTCGCTGCTCTGCGCTGTCCATGCCCCGACCCTCCCACGCCCCACCGACACGGGGTTGCGGTTGACGCCGCGTCAACGCCTACCGTCGAGCAGCGACGGCGGAACGACCGCCGTCGGCGGCAGGACGGGGCGGACGGGATGACCGGCACCACGGGCACGGAGCGGTGGACCACCGCCGAGGTGGTCCGGCTGTCCGGGGTGACGTCCCGGACGCTGCGGCACTACGACGCGATCGGGCTGCTGCGCCCGGCCGGCACCACGCCGGGCGGGCAGCGGGAGTACGGGCGCGCGGAGCTGCTGCGGCTGCAGCAGGTGCTCGTGCTCCGGGAGCTCGGCGTCGGGCTGGCGGTGATCGGGGACATCCTCGACGCGACCGCACCCGGCGGGAGCACCCCGGACGCGGACCCGGCGCGCGTCCAGGCCGACCGGCTGCGCGAGCACCACGCCGCGCTGCTCGGAGAGCGGGACCGGCTCGACCGGCTCGCCCGCACCGTCGCCGCCACCATCGAGTCCCTGGAAGGGGGCACCGACATGCCCGCCGAGGAGATGTACGAGGGCTTCGACCACCGCCGGTACGAGGCCGAGGCGCGCGAGCGCTGGGGCGACGCGGCCGTGGACCGCAGCACCCGCGCGTGGGAGGACCTGTCCGTGGACGAGCGCGAGGCGCACCGCCGCGAGGGCGAGGCCGTGAGCACGGGGCTCGCCGCGCTGCTGGCGGCGGGCACGCCCGTCACCGACCCGGCCGTCCGCGACCTGGTCGCCCGGCACCACGCCTGGGTGGCGTTGTTCTGGACCCCGGACGCCGAGGCGTACCGGAACCTGGCGGCGATGTACGTCGACGACCCGCGGTTCGCGGCCACGTACGACGCGGTCGCGCCCGGGCTCGCGGTCTACCTGCGGGACGCCGTCGACGCGCACGCCGACGCGGTCGCGGGCGGCTGATCGGGCGCGCGAAGGTCGGGACCAACGGCCCATCCGCGAGCCGGGCCGCGGGGGCAGGCTGGTGCGCACGGACCACCGGTCGTCTCTCCCCCGGGGCGATCACCGGGCTTCCCGCCCGCGGTCCGCTCCGGTCACCTGATGACGACGACCCGTCAGCAGGTACCCCCAGTCGAGGCACCATCGGCTCATCGCCCGGGCCGGTGGTGCCTCGACGCAGGTCCGGGTCGCGACCGCGGACACCGCTGGCTACCGTCGCCGGGTGACCGCCCTCCACTGGTTCCGCCGCGACCTGCGGCTCGGCGACAACCCCGCGCTGCACGCGGCGGCCGCGCAGGGCGACGTGCTCGCGCTGTACGTGCTCGACCCGCGGCTGTGGGCGTCGTCCGGCGCACCCCGCCGGGCGTACCTGGCCCGGAGCCTCGCCGCGCTCGACGAGCAGACCGGGGGCCGGCTGCTGGTCCGGCTCGGCGACCCGCGCCAGGTGGTGCCGACGGTGGCCCGCGAGGTCGGCGCCGAGGCCGTGCACGTGGCGGCGTCGACCGAGCCGTTCGGCCGGCGCCGGGACGACCACGTGGAGTGGACGCTCGAGGAGGACGGCCGCGCGCTGGTCCGGACCGGGTCGCCGTACGCGGTGACGCCGGGTCGGGTCCGCAACGGCTCCGGCACGCCGTACAAGGTGTTCACCCCGTTCCGCCGCGCCTGGGCCGAGCACGGCTGGCACTCCCCCGCCCCGGACGCCGTCGCGACCGCCCGCGCGGTGACGTTCCTGGACGGCGGCCGGTCCGACGCGGTGCCGGACGCCCCGGTGCCCGACGGCCTCGCGCTGCCCGAGGCCGGCGAGGCGGCGGCGCTCGCCCGGTGGGCGGAGATGCTCGACGGGCCGCTGTCGCACTACAAGGCGGAGCGCGACCGACCCGACCTCGACAGCACCTCGCGCCTGTCCGTCCCGCTCAAGTGGGGCGAGATCCACCCCCGCACGATCCTCGCGGACCTCGCGCACCGCCGGGGCGAGGGCGCCGACACGTTCCGGGGCCAGATCGCGTGGCGCGACTTCCACGCCGACGTGCTGTTCCACAACCCCCGCGCCGCGCACGAGTCGCTGACCCCGGTCATCCCGGAGAACGCCTGGGTGGACGGCCGCGCGGAGGCGGACGCCCTCGCCGCCTGGGCCGACGGCCGCACCGGCTACCCGCTCGTCGACGCCGGGATGCGGCAGCTGCGCGGCGAGGGCTGGATGCACAACCGGGTGCGGATGGCCGTGGCCTCGTTCCTGGTCAAGGACCTGCACGTGCGCTGGCAGCGCGGCGCGGACCACTTCATGGCGTGGCTGGTGGACG
Organism: Cellulomonas sp. GbtcB1; assembly: GCF_019091725.1. Classification (NCBI taxonomy): domain Bacteria; kingdom Bacillati; phylum Actinomycetota; class Actinomycetes; order Micrococcales; family Cellulomonadaceae; genus Cellulomonas; species Cellulomonas sp. GbtcB1. The sequence goes on from NZ_JAGXJG010000001.1 coordinate 92,679, forward strand.
GCGACATCCCGCAGAACCAGATGAACTGGCAGTGGGTCGCCGGCACGGGCCGGGACGCGGCGCCGTACTTCCGGGTGTTCAACCCGGTGACCCAGGGCGTGAAGTTCGACCCGCACGGGCACTACGTCCGGCGCTGGGTGCCCGAGCTGCGCGACATCCCCGGCAAGGCGGTGCACGAGCCGTGGAAGCTGCCGCGCTCCGCCGCGCCGGACTACCCCGAGCGCATCGTCGACCACGCCCACGAGCGCGCGGTCTCGCTGGGCGCGTACCAGTCGATGCGCTGAGCGCGGCCGGCCGGTGTCGGCCCGGGACCGAGGTCCCAAGGCGGAGGCCTGCGAGGCCCGAGCGCGCACGCGGTCGGTGAAGTCGGGACCTTCGACCCCTCCCTCCCAAGGGACAGAGCGGGACATTGAGCGCGTCGTCACAAAGCCGTGATCCCGACCGGAGGCAGCCGCCATGTCCGCACCCACCGTCTCGCGCTCGTCCACCGCACCGGCCCCGCTGCCGGCCCAGGAGGACGTCGTCACCTCCCTGAACGCGCGCCGCGCGCTCGCCGCGACCCGGCTCGCCACCGGGTTCATCTTCCTGTGGGCCTTCGTCGACAAGACGTTCGGCCTCGGCTACTCGACCCCGTCCGAGCGCGCCTGGATCAACAGCGGCACGCCGAGCCAGGGCTTCCTCAACAGCGAGGCCGTGGTCGGCCCGTTCAAGGACCTGTTCCAGTCGATCGCCAGCCCCGCCACCGACGTGCTGTTCATGCTCGGCATGCTCGGCGTCGGCCTCGCGGTCATGCTCGGCATCGGCCTGCGGGTCTCCGCCTGGGCGGGCTCGCTCATCATGGTCCTGATGTGGGCCGCGGAGTGGCCGCTCACCGCCGGGTCGACGAACCCGCTGGTGGACTACCACATCATCTACGCCCTGGCCCTGATCGCCTGCGCGACCTGCCTGGCCGGCGACACCTGGGGGCTCGGCCGCGTGTGGCGCGAGCTGCCGGTGGTGCGGTCGCAGCGCTGGCTGCGCTGAGGACGCGGCCGCGGCGGACGGAGACCGCCGCGGCCGGCAGCACGACGAGGCGCCCGTCCCGACCCCGGGGCGGGCGCCTCGTCCGCGCGCGGGAGCACCCGGCGCCTCCAGGGTCTCGGGCTGGGACCGAGGTCCCGGACCAGGCCCTCCCGACCCCAGGACCGAGGTCCCGGGTGACCGGCATCCGGGTGACGCGGAGCGCTTTCCAGCAGCCGCACGCAGGGAGTTTGGGACTTCCGTCCGGGGTGCAGGGCCTTCGACGGGAGGACATTGGGAAAGTCATCACAAGGTGAACCCACAACAACGAAGGCACGGATCATGACCACGATCACCACCCCCCGCACCGAGGCGGCCCCCGCGACCTCGCGGACCCAGGAGGACGTCGTCACCTCGGTGGCCGCCCGCCGCGTGCTCGCCGCTCTCCGCCTGTCGACGGGGTTCATCTTCCTCTGGGCGTTCCTCGACAAGACGTTCGGGTTCGGCTACTCGACGGCCTCGGACGCGGCCTGGATCAACGGCGGCGCGCCGAGCCAGGGCTTCCTGCAGTTCGCGGCCCAGGGCCCGCTGACCGGCTTCTTCAACGGCATCGCCAGCCCGGTCTCGGACGTCCTGTTCATGCTCGGCATGCTGGGTGTCGGCCTGGCGGTCATGCTCGGCATCGGCACCCGGGTCGCGGCCGGCGCCGGCTCGCTGATCATGGCGATGATGTGGCTCGCCGAGTGGCCGCTCATCTCGGGCTCGACCAACCCGGTCATGGACTACCACATCATCTACGCGCTGGTGCTGGTCCTGGTGGCCCTCACCGCCGGCGGCGACACCTGGGGCCTCGGCCGCTGGTGGAAGAGCCTGCCGATCGTGCAGAAGAACCGCTGGCTCATCTGATCGACCAGCACCCCTGAGCGGCCCGGCCGCTCACCGCAGGCGCGAGGCGCCGGTCCCCACCCTCCCGGGGACCGGCGCCTCGTGGCGTGCGCGCGGGCGACGCGGACGACGTCGGTCAGGCCGCGCGCAGCGCCCGGTACTCGTCCTCGAGCATCCCCATGTCGATCCCGTCGCACCAGCCGTCGCCGTCCCGGTACGCGTCCCGGCGGCGCCCCTCGACCCGGAACCCGATGTTCTCGTAGAGCGACCGCGCGCGGGCGTTGATGCTCAGCACGTCCAGCCCGACCCGGTGCAGGCCGATCCCGTCGAACGCCAGGCCCAGCACCAGCTCGATCGCCTCGGTGCCGTAGCCGCGACCGCGGTAGGCCGGCCGCATGACCAGGCGCATGTTCGCCGAGCCGACGACCTCGTCGATGTCGTTCAGCACGATCTCGCCGAGGTACTCGTCGGACCCGTTCGCGGTGATGGCGAGGTCGATCCGGCCGTCCATGCCGGAGACCGTCGCGCACCACGCGTCGATCTGGGCGCGGGTGAACACCGTCGTGGTGCCGGTGGTCCGCATCCCCTCGGGGTCGTTGACCATGTCCCACATCGCCGGCGCGTCGTCGGCGCGGATGGGGCGCAGGTGGATCATCTCGCCCTCGAGCGTGGGCTTCTCCATGGGGCTGCCTCCTCGTCGACCCGAGCCTAGGCACTGCGGGTGACCGTCGTGTTTCGCCGCGCGGTCGGGCGCGTTCCGGAGCGGGCGCCGGAGCGTGCAGGCCGCCGCACGCGACGGCGGCGCGGCCCCGGTCCCGCCGGGTGCCGCGCCGTCGTCGTGCTGCTCAGGCCTGGACGCGCTCCAGGACCAGCTCGCGCACGCGGCCCGCGTCCGCCTGGCCCCGGGTCGCCTTCATGACCGAGCCGATGATCGCGCCGACCGGGCCGAGGTTGCCACCGCGGATCTTCTCCGCGATGTCCGGCTGCGCGGCCAGGGCCGCGTCGATCGCCTCGAGCAGGGGGCCGTCGTCCGAGACGACCTCCAGGCCGCGCGCGACGACGACCGCCTCCGGGTCGCCCTCGCCGGCCAGCACGCCCTCGAGGACCTGCCGCGCCAGCTTGTCGTTGATCCGCCCCGCGTCGACCAGCTGCTGCAGCTGGCCGATCTGCGCCGGGGTGATCGGCAGCTCGGCGAGCTCGATCTCCTGCGTCTTGGCGGTGCGGGCGAGCTCGCCCATCCACCACTTGCGCGCGGCGGCCGGGCTCGCGCCCGCGGCCACGGTCGCCTCGATCAGCTCGACGGCACCCGCGTTGACCACGTCGCGCATCTCGGCGTCGGCGTAGCCCCACTCCCCCTGCAGCCGGCGCCGACGGGCGGCGGGCAGCTCGGGCAGCGCGGCGCGGATCTCCTCGACCCACTCCCGCGACGGGGCGACGGGCACCAGGTCGGGCTCCGGGAAGTACCGGTAGTCCTCGGCGTCCGACTTCACGCGCCCGGCCGTGGTGATGCCGGTGTCCTCGTGCCAGTGCCGGGTCTCCTGGGTGACCGAGCCCTGCGCGTCGACGATCGCGGCCTGGCGGCTGATCTCGTACCGGACGGAGCGCTCGACCGAGCGGAACGAGTTCACGTTCTTGGTCTCGGTGCGGGTGCCCAGCGGCGCGGTCGGCGTCGGGCGGAGCGAGACGTTGACGTCGGCGCGGACGTTGCCGCGCTCCATCCGCGCCTCGGAGACCCCGAGCGCCCGGAAGATGTCCCGGAGCGTCTGGACGTACGCGCGCGCGACCTCGGGGGCCCGCTCGCCGGCGCCGGTGATCGGCTTCGTGACGATCTCGACCAGCGGAATGCCCGCGCGGTTGTAGTCGACCAGCGAGTACTCCGCGCCCTGGATGCGGCCGGTGGCGCCGCCGACGTGGGTGTTCTTGCCGGCGTCCTCCTCCATGTGCGCGCGCTCGATCTCGACGCGGAACACGGTGCCGTCCTCGAGCTCGACGTCCAGGTACCCGTCGTGGGCGATCGGCTCGTCGTACTGCGAGGTCTGGAAGTTCTTCGGCACGTCCGGGTAGAAGTAGTTCTTCCGGGCGAACCGGCAGGTCTCCGCGATCTCGCAGTTCAGCGCGAGGCCGATCCGGATCGCGTACTCCACCGCGGTGCCGTTGACGGCGGGCAGCGCGCCGGGCAGGCCCAGCGACACCGGCGTGACCGCGGTGTTCGGCTCGGCGCCGAACGTCTGCGGGGCGCCGTCGAACATCTTGGTCGCGGTGCCGAGCTCGACGTGCACCTCGATGCCGATCACCGGGTCGAACCGGGCCACGGCCTCGTCGTAGTCGACCAGGTCGACGGTCTGGGTGCTCACTCGCCCACCTCCAGCTCGGGAGCCTTGGCCAGCAGCGGGCCGCCCCAGTTCTTCTCCAGCAGCGCCTCGAGCGCGGCGCCCACGCGGTACAGCCGGTCGTCGGCCTTGGCCGGGGCCAGCACCTGGAAGCCGACGGGCAGGCCGTCGTCCGACAGGCCGTTCGGCAGCGACATGCCGGGCACGCCGGCGAGGTTCGCCGGGATGGTGGCGACGTCGTTGAGGTACATCGCCAGCGGGTCGTCCAGCTTCTCGCCGAGCTTGAACGCCGTGGTCGGCGCCGTCGGGGAGACCAGCACGTCCGCCTGCTCGAACGCGTTCGCGAAGTCGCGCTGGATGAGCGTGCGGACCTTCTGCGCCGAGCCGTAGTAGGCGTCGTAGTAGCCCGCCGACAGGGCGTAGGTGCCGAGGATGATCCGGCGCTTGACCTCGTCGCCGAAGCCGGCGCCGCGGGTCGCGGACATCACGCGCTCGGCGGTCACGGGGCCTTCGGAGGGCTCGACCCGGAGGCCGAACCGCATGCCGTCGAACTTCGCCAGGTTGCTCGACGCCTCGGACGGCAGGATCAGGTAGTACGCGCCGAGCGCGTACTCGAAGTGCGGGCAGGAGACCTCGACGATCTCGGCGCCCGCGCCGCGGAGCAGCTCCAGCGACTCCTCGAACCGCGCGAGCACGCCGGGCTGGTAGCCCTCGCCCTGCAGCTCGCGGACCACGCCGACGCGCACGCCGGTGAGGTCGCCGGACGCGCCCTGGCGGGCCGCGGCGACGAGACCCGGCAGCGGCTCCGGGATGGACGTCGAGTCGCGGGGGTCGTGCCCGCCGATGAGCTCGTGGAGCAGCGCCGAGTCGAGCACGGTGCGCGTGACGGGGCCGGCCTGGTCGAGCGACGAGGCGAGCGCGATGAGCCCGTAGCGGGACACCGAGCCGTAGGTCGGCTTGACGCCGACGGTGCCGGTGACGGCTCCGGGCTGGCGGATCGAGCCGCCGGTGTCGGTGCCGATGGCCAGCGGGGCCTCGTAGGCCGCGACCGCCGCGGCCGAGCCGCCGCCGGAGCCGCCGGGGATCCGGTCCAGGTCCCACGGGTTGTGCGTGTTGCCGTAGGCCGAGTGCTCGGTCGACGACCCCATGGCGAACTCGTCCATGTTGGTCTTGCCGAGGATCGGCAGGCCCGCGGCCTTGATCCGCTCGACCAGGGTCGCGTCGTACGGCGGCACCCAGCCCTCGAGGATCTTCGAGCCGGCCGTGGTCGGCAGGCCCTCCGTGACGACGACGTCCTTGACGGCGATCGGCACGCCGGCGAGCGGGTGCAGCTCCTCGCCCGCGGCGCGGCGCGCGTCGACGTCGGCGGCCGTGGCGAGCGCCTCGGTGGCGGAGACGTGCAGGTACGCGTGCACGGCGGGCTCGACGGCGGCGATGCGGTCCAGGTGCGCCTGCGTCACCTCGACGCTGGTCACCTCGCGCGCGGCGAGCTTGTCGGCCAGCTCCGCGGCCGAGAGACGGGTCAGGTCGGTCATCTCACTCCTCCCCGAGGATCTGCGGGACGAGGAACTTGCCGTCCTCGGACGCGGGGGCGCCGGACAGCGCCTGCTCCTGCGTCAGCGGCTGCTCGGGCACGTCCGGGCGGAACACGTTGGTCATCGGCAGCGGGTGGCTGGTGGCCGGCACGTCGGGCGTGGCGACCTCGCTGACCCGGGCGACCGACTCGACGATCACGTCGAGCTCGCCCGCGAGGCGGTCGAGCTCCTCGGGGGTCAGGTCGATCCGCGCCAGGCCCGCGACGCGCGCGACCTCGTCACGAGAGAGGGAGGACATACCCCGGAGTCTAGACGTGGTGCCGTCCCGGGAGGTCGGGACGCGTCACGCCCGCTCCCCCCCGCGTGTTCCGGCGTCGGCGGGTCGCCATCTCGTGACGAGTCGCGTGCTCCCGGAGGTACTCGCGCAGGTAGGGGATCGTGAAGTCCACCCTCCCGTGCCCGGTCGGCTCGATCACCCCGGCGGCGATCAGGCGGGCCCGGTACGTCGAGGCGTACGAGGGCGTCACGCCCAACCTCCGCGCGACCTCCCCGGTCGAAGAGTCACCTTCGTCCTGCGTCATGGCGGTCCCGGCCGACGAGCAACGGCGGCGTCGACCCGGCGGTCGGACGGAACGGGTTGCGTCGCAGCATTTGGACTCCTTTGGAAGTCCGGCGACGCTAGCCGCGCACACCCAGCACGCAGCCGCGCTGCGGAACCACCCAGGTGGTCCCCGGCCGGGTCAGACCCGCGCCGCCGAGACCAGCGCCAGCACCGCGTCCGCGTACGCGTCCTCGGCCTCCTCGGCGGCGAACGCGCGCTCCGGCTGGCCCGGCAGCTCGACGACCACGAGGTACGAGCCGTCGAGCGCCCGCGCCAGGCTCCGGAACGTGCCGCCGAGCAGCTCGCGCAGCTGGTCCTCGCGCGGCAGCCACACGGCGTCGTCCTGGGTCACGGAGTCGAGCGCCCACTCGGTGGTGCCGTTGAAGCCGAGCACCGTGCCGCTCGGGTACACGTGCGGCTCGATGGTCATCTCGCTGATGGTGAAGACCTCGCCGGCCAGCGCCGGCTGGCGCAGCACGAACCGGTCCCCGGACGTCGGCGTCCAGCGCAGGCCCGCGGCCTGCAGGAGCTCCGCGCGCTCGATGGCGATCATCGCGCCAGTATCGTCCGGCGCGTCACGGCGCGCTCGGCGGGGCCCCGCCGCGGGTGAGCCGCGCGGACCGGGCCGGGCACGTGGCCCGCGCCGTCAGCGCTCCCAGTACGCGTACCGCTCCGCCGGCCGGAAGCCCTCCCCCGCGTACAGGTCGGCGGCGCCGGGGTTGCCGACCTCGACCTGGAGGAACGCCCGCCGCGCGCCGCGGTCGGCGGCCGCGCGCAACCCGGCGCGGGTGAGCAGCCGGCCGAGGCCCCGGCGGCGCGCGGCCGGCTCGACCATCAGGCAGGACAGCCCGGTCCAGCCGTCGGCGAGCGCGGCGCGCAGCACGGCCAGGGTCGCCCCGTCCGCGCCGGTCGCCGTCAGGTAGAGCGCCGGGGAGCCGGCGACGACGGCGCGCGCGGTCGCGGGGTCGACCGCGCCGCCCGCCGCCTTCACGCCGAGCCAGCCGGCCAGCCAGGTGTCGTCGGGCTCGTCGGCGAGGGTCACGCGGACGTCCGGCGGGACCGCGGCGCGCTCGGGCGGCAGCGCGGCGAGGTCGCGGACCAGCACGTCGGTGGCCGCACGCTCGGCGTACCCGCGCGCGGCCAGGGCGGCGGCGAGGCCGTCGGGGGCGCCCGAGCAGACCCGCACCACCGACGGCTGCCCGGCCGCGGCGTAGACGGCCTCGACCCGGCCGAGCGTCGCCGCCAGGTCCTCCGGCGTGCCGAGGGGCAGGGCGCTGTTGGCCCGGCGGGTGAACCCGCCCGACAGCCCGAGCCGCCAGCCGTCGACGTCCCGCGTCGCGACCGGGACCCAGGTCGCGGCCTCGACCAGCACGCCCGGCGCGACGGGCGGGACCCAGGTGAGGGCCTGGAGGTGCACGCCCTCGTGGCCCCAGTCGCGGTCGGGCGCGGCAGCGAACCCCAGCCGGTCGTACAGCCGGCGGGCGGTCGCCATCTCGGCGAGCGTCGACAGCACCACGCCGCGGGCGCGCCGGGCGACCGCCTCGCGCAGGGCGGCGGTGACCAGCCGGGCGGCGACGCCGCGGCCGCGCGCGCCGGGGGCGACCGCGAGCATCCGGAGCTCGAGCTCGCCCGGCTCGGCGATCTCGGCGTACGAGGTCGCGTACGGCGCGAGCGTCAGCGTGCCGACGACCTCCTCGGCGGGCGCGTCGTCCCGGCCGGCCGCCGTCGCGACCAGGAGCACGGCCTCGCGGGCGCGACGCGCGGCGTCGCGGAGCTCGACCTCGTACTCGTCGTCGACCTCCAGCAGCCCGTCGGCGCGGTAGGCCTCCGCGGTCAGGGCGCCGACGGCGGCGTGGTCCTCGGGGCGGGCGAGCCGGATGCGCACCGGGCCGACAGCTGCGGCCGCGGCGGTCACGAGGCGTCCGCGTCGCGGGCGCCGTCGCCGGCCTCGGCGTCGTCGCCCGCCGGGGTGTCGCCCGCCGGGTCGTCGTCCTCGCCCGGCCCGTCCCCCACCGCCGCCGGCCCGCCGGCCAGCAGCGCGACGAACCCGTCCTCGTCCAGGATCCGCAGCCCGAGCTCGATCGCCTTGGCCTCCTTCGACCCGGCGTTCTCCCCCACGACCACGTAGTCGGTCTTCTTCGACACCGAGCCGGACGCCTTGCCGCCGCGGGACAGCACCGCCTCCTTGGCGCCGTCCCGGCTGAACCCCGCGAGGCTGCCCGTCACGACGACCGTCAGGCCCTCGAGCGTGCGGGGCGCGGACTCGTCGGCCTCGTCGGCCATCACCACGCCGGCGTCCCGCCAGCGGTCGACGATGTCGGCGTGCCAGTCCTCGGCGAACCAGTCGAGCACCGAGTCGGCGATCGTCGGGCCGACGCCGTCCACGCCCGCCAGGGTCGCCCGCGCCCCCTCGACGTCGGCGAGCGCCGCACGCAGCGCGTCCATCGAGCCGAAGCGCTGGGCGATCGCGCGCGCCGCGGTGGGGCCCACGTTGCGGATGCTCAGCGCGACCAGCACGCGCCAGAACGGCTTGGTCTTGGCCGCGTCGAGCTCGTCGAGCAGCTTCTTGGCCTGCTCCGACGGCACGTCCTCGTACTCGGGCAGCGGCTGCCCGGCCGCCTCGGCGTCGCGCCGGGCCTTCACGCTGTGGGTCACGCGGCGCCGGAACGGGGTCCGGCGGCGCACGGTGCCGTCCTCGTCGACCCGCGGCTCGCCCGTCTCGGGGTCGCGCACGACGACCTGGACCTGCTGCAGCCGGGCGAAGCTGCGCGCGCGCACGCGCTCCTTCTCCTCCTCCGGGGCGTCCGCCGCCCAGCCGACGAGCTCGAACAGGTCGGCCTCGTTCACCACCGGCGGGACCTCGGGGATCTCCGGCTGGGTCAGCGCGGCGGCCGTGACCTCGCCGAGCGCCTCGATGTCGAGCGCCCCGCGGGACCCGATGTGCTCGACGCGGCCGCGGACCTGCGCCGGGCAGGTGCGGGCGTTCGGGCAGCGCAGGTCGACGTCGCCCTCGCGCATCGGCCGGAGCGTCGACCCGCACTCGGGGCACTCGGTCGGCATGGTCCAGTCGGTGCGCGGGTAGCCGTCGTCCGCCAGCGCCGTGACGGGGCCGACGATCTCCGGGATCACGTCACCGGCCTTGCGCAGCACCACCATGTCGCCCGGACGCACGCCCTTGAGCGCGACGACGTCCTTGTTGTGCAGCGTCGCCATGGCCACGGTCGACCCGGAGACCTTGACCGGCTCCATCACCGCGTACGGGGTGACCCGGCCGGTGCGGCCGACGTTCACCTCGATGGCGAGCAGCCGGGTGTTCACCTCCTCCGGCGGGTACTTGTACGCGATGGCCCAGCGGGGCGCGCGGCTGGTGGCGCCGAGCCGCCGCTGCAGCGCCAGGTCGTCGACCTTGATGACCACGCCGTCGATCTCGTGCTCGTAGGAGTGCCGGTGCTCGCCGATCTCCTCGATCCGCGCGGTGACGTCCGCGAGCGCGGGGACGACCCGGTAGTGCGGCGACGTCGGCACGCCCCACCCGGCCAGCAGCTCGTACACCTGGGACTGCCGCTCGAGCGCGACCGCGCCCGGACCCCACCGCAGCGCCCCGATGCCGTGGGCGTACATCCCGAGCGGCCGGCCCGCGGTCACGCGCGGGTCCTTCTGCCGCAGCGAGCCGGCGGCGGCGTTGCGCGGGTTGGCGAACGGGGCCCTGCCCGCCGCCACCTGCGACTCGTTCAGCCGCTCGAACGCCTCGACCGGCAGGAACACCTCCCCGCGGACCTCGATCTGCTCCGGGTGCGTCGCCGGGTCCCCCGCGAGCACGTCCGGGATGCTCGCGATCGTGCGGACGTTCAGCGTGACGTCCTCGCCCGTGCGCCCGTCGCCGCGGGTCGCCGCGCGGACGAGCCGGGCCGGGCCGTCGCCGGTGCGCTCGTAGAGCAGCGCGATCGCGAGGCCGTCGATCTTCAGCTCGGTGAGGTAGCCGACGTCGGCGCCCGCCGGGAGCTCCAGGTCGCGGTGCACCCGCTCGGCCCAGGCGGCGACGTCCTCGGCGGAGAACGCGTTGTCCAGCGACAGCATCCGCTCGACGTGGTCGACCGCGCGGAACTCGGTGGAGAACGTGCCGCCGACGTTCTGGGTGGGCGACTCGGGCGTGCGGAGCCCGAACTCCGGGTACGCGTCCTCGAGCGCCTCCAGCCGGCGCAGCGTCGTGTCGTACTCGGCGTCGCTCGCGGCCGGCTCGTCCCGCACGTAGTAGGCGAACTGGAGCTCCCGGACGCGGTCCGCCAGCTCGGTCCAGCGCTGGCGTGCGACGGCCTCGTCCAGGCCGGCGTCCTCGGGGTTCGTCGTCTCGGGTCGTGTCGCGTCCACGCGGACATCATGCCGCGAGCCCCCGACACGGCACCTGCGGGGCGCGCGGTGCGCGGGGGTTCCCGCCGGGCGGCCGCGCCGCTAGGCTGCTACTCATCAGTCTGTAGACAGAGAAGTAGCACGACCCCGACCGTGGGACCGTGATCGGTGAGCTGCAGGTGACGGTGGGGCGGCGCGTGCGCCGGCTCCGGATCGAGCGCGGGATCAGCCAGGAGGCGCTCGCGCGCGACGTGGAGATGCACCGCACCTACCTGGGCGGCGTCGAGCGCGGGGAGCGCAACCTCACCCTGCGCTCCGTCGAGCGGCTGGCGGAGCGCCTCGGCGTGCCCGTCCGCGAGCTGATCGGCGACGCCCCCGAGGCCTGAGCCCGAGCGGCCTGTGGACGACGGAGCTCCCGTGTCGGTGGTCGTGCCCACAGTGGGTGGGACGAGGGGCGCGGCCGCGCAGGAGCCCCTCGGCAGGCCGACCGAGGAGGACCCGTGACCACCGAGCAGGACCGACCGACCTGGCAGGCGGAGCCCTGCCCCGACTGGTGCGTGGTGCTGCACGCGCAGGACGACGACGTGCGCGACCGGGCGCACGTCAGCAGCTCGATGTCCGTGGCCTCCCGGCAGCTCCTGGGCGGGCCGGGCGCTCCGGTGTCGCCGTTCGCGGAGCGCGAGCCGAGCGCCGCGCCGGGGACCCCGGATGCGCTGGACCGCACCGCGGCGGCCGAGCTCGCGGTCTGCGTGCACCGCCGCGACGGCGCCCGCACCACCTGGGTGTACGTGGGCGACGGCGCGGTGCAGCACCTGGAGCTCAGCGCCGAGTCCTGGCACCGGCTGATGCCGGCGCTCGACCGGGTGCTGGACCTGGCGCGCGCCTGACCGGTCCGCGCGGGGGCGAGCCGCACCCCCGCGCGGGCCCCGGTCGCGCGCTCAGGAGGGGGCGGGGCCGTCGAGGTCCGGCGTGTCGGGGTCGCCCGGCCCGTCGAGGTCTCCCGGCGCGTCGGGGTCGCCCGGCGCGGGCGCGACGACCGGCGTGAGCAGGGCGACCGGGTCGACGCCCAGGCTCGCCGCCAGGCGCTCCAGCGAGCGCAGCGACAGGTTGCGCTCGCCCCGCTCCACGGACCCCACGAACGTGCGGTGGTGCCCGATCCGGTCCGCCAGGTCCTCCTGGCTGAGGTCACCCGCCAGGCGGATGCGCCGGATGTTGCGTCCCACGGTGCGCTGCAGCTCTCCGTCCACACCGTGAGCGTCCCGACGCGCTCGCCCGGCGGTCTACACCCTCATGAGTAGCACCGCGGTCATCCCGCGGGCGCGACCTCCGGGCGGCGCCGGGCCCGCCACGCCGCCACCGCGCCGCCCGCCACGAGCAGCACGCCGACGCCGACGGCCCCGACCGCCGAGCCCGCGAGCGCGGCGGGGCGCTCCGCCAGCACGGTCTCCGTCGCGCGGCCGTCGAGGGTCCACGTGCACACCGCCCGGGGCGGCAGCAGCGACGAGGACACCGTCGCGCCGTCCTCCCCCGCGGTCGCGGCGGCGACGCAGGTGTCCTCCTCGCCGAGCCCGGTGCGCAGCGTCGACGTCACCAGCCCCACCCAGACGACGAGCAGCACCACCAGCCCGACCACCGCGAGCCCGGCCCCGGCGGCGAGCACCGCCGCGTGCCGGCGCGAGAGCCACGGCCGCCGCAGGACCGGCGCACCCGCGCCCCCGGCACCCGGCGCACCCGCGCGCCCCGCGTCCGGCAGCCCCGCGCCGCCGCTCACGACTCCGCCCGCTCGGCCACAACCGCCGCCGCCCGCGCCACGGTCGCGAGCGTCGCCCGCGCCGCCGCCGGGTCGACCCGCGCGCCAGTCGGCCCGCCGGGCACCGTCGGACCCGCGGGCGCGAGCAGCACGACGTCCCGCAGGCCTGCCCGGGACAGCCCGACCCGCTCCCAGCCGCGGAGCACCGCGTCCGCGACCCCGCGCACGTCGGGGCCCGCGCACTGCGACGTCTCCGGCTGCGGCACGGACGCCCACAGCGCGAGGCCGCCCTCGACGGCCTCGGCGACGGACTCCCACCGGCGCTCGTCGAGCCCGGCGACCTCCAGCCCCACCGCGTCCGCCCCGGCTCCGCGCGCGGCGCCGACCGCCGCCGCGCCGGCGCCGACGTGCAGCACCACGCGCTCGGCACCGCCGGCCCGCACCCCGGCGACGACCGTCCCGATCCGCTCCGACGCCACCGGCGCCGCCACGGAGCGCAGCCGGGCGTACCCGGAGAACGACGGCAGCACGCCCGCGACCACCTGCGCGAGCAGCGGCTCGTGCAGCAGCACGGTCGGCCGCGCGCCGGGGACCGCCCGGCGGATCGCGTCGAGGTGCTCGGCGACGCCGGCGGACAGCGACTCGGCCAGCTCCGCGACGGCACCCGGGTCGGCGACCGCGCGGTCGCCCCGCGCCAGGTACACGCTCGCGGCGAGGGTCAGCGGCCCGGCGACGGGCACGACCAGCGGGCCGTCCCAGCCGTGCGCGGCGACGGCGAGCGCGTCCAGGTCCTCCCGGCGCAGCGCAGCCAGCCGGGTGGCGTCCGCGCCGGGCCGGTCGGCGAGCCGCCAGCCGTGCGGCCCGAGCTCGGCGGGCAGCTCCACCAGGAGGCCCAGCGCCTGGGCGGCGAGGCTGCCGAACGGCCCGCGCTCGGGCAGCCGCACGGTCCAGGGCAGCCCGTCGACGCCGGACGGCGCCGCCGCGACGTCGCCGAGCACGGTCGTCTGGGCCTCGAGCGGCTCCGAGCCCGGCCAGGGCCCGGTCCCGCCGACCGCCGTCACGCGGTCGCCCCGGAGCGGCCGGCGACGGCCCCGTCCGCGGCGCCCTCGGAGGCGCGCTCCGTCCGCTCGACCGTCCCCTGACCCAGCACCACGTCCCCGTCCGTCCCGCCGTAGAGCACGGCCGACTGGCCCGCCGCGACCCCGCGCAGCGACCCGTCGACCCGGATCTCGATCCCGCCCGCCGCCGTGGCGCGCGCCCGTGCGGGCACCGCCGCGCCGTGCGCCCGCACCTGCAGCAGGCACGCCGTCCAGTCCGCCGGCGCGGCGCCGAACCACACCGCGTCCCGCGCCTCGACCGCGCCGACCTCGAGCGCCTCCGCACCGCCGACCACGACCCGGTTGCTCACCGGCTCGATCGCCAGCACGTACCGCGGCTTCCCGTCGGCCGCGGGGCGCCCGAGCTGCAGGCCCTTGCGCTGCCCGACGGTGTACCCGTAGGCGCCGTCGTGCGTGCCGAGCACCGTGCCGTCGGCGTCGACGACCTCGCCCGGGCGCGAGCCGAGCCGGTCCCGGAGGAACCCGCGGGTGTCGCCGTCGGCCACGAAGCAGATGTCGTACGAGTCGGGCTTGGCGGAGACGCTCAGCCCGCGGGCCGCCGCCTCGGCGCGGACCTCGTCTTTGGACGCGACGTCGCCGAGCGGGAAGATCGCCCGCGCGAGCCGCTCCGGGCCCATGACCGCCAGCACGTAGGACTGGTCCTTGGCCCGGTCGCGCGCGCGGCGCAGCACGGGCGCACCGTCCGGCCCCGCGGTGGCGGAGGCGTAGTGGCCCGTGGCGACCGCGTCGAAGCCCAGCGCCAGCGCCTTGTCGAGCAGCGCGTCGAACTTGATGTGCTCGTTGCACCGCACGCACGGGTTGGGCGTGCGGCCCGCCTCGTACTCGGACAGGAAGTCGGCGACGACGGTGTCCTCGAACCGCTCGGACAGGTCCCACACGTAGTACGGGATCCCCAGCACGTCGGCCGCGCGCCGGGCGTCACCGGCGTCCTCGATCGAGCAGCAGCCGCGGGAACCGGTGCGCATCTGCGCCCGGTTGCGCGACAGCGCCATGTGCACGCCGACGACGTCGTGGCCGGCGTCGACCGCGCGGGCGGCCGCCACCGCCGAGTCGACCCCGCCGGACAGCGCCGCGAGCACCCGCATCAGACCGCCCCCGCCGTCGACCAGGCACCGGCCGCGCCCGCCGACCGCCCGCCGCCCGCGAGCCCCGCGGACCGCGCGCGGTCCACGACGCCCGGCAGCGCCGCGAGCAGCGCGTCCACGTCGTCCCGCGTCGACGGCCAGCCGAGCGAGAACCGCAGCGCCCCGCGCGCGTCCGCCTCGTCCAGCCCCATCGCGAGCAGGACGTGGCTCGGCTGCGGCACGCCCGCCTGGCACGCCGACCCGGTCGAGCACTCGACGCCCGCGGAGTCGAGCAGGTAGAGCAGCGAGTCGCCCTCGCAGCCCGGGAACGTGAAGTGCGCGTTGGCGGGCAGCCGGTCCGCGGGGTCGGCGGGCCCGCGGAGCACCGCGTCGGGCACCGTCGCGCGCACGCCGGCGACCAGCGCGTCCCGGAGATCGGCGAGCCGCGCCGCCGTGGCCTCGCGCCCGCGCACGGCCGCGTCGACCGCCACCGCGAACGCCGCGATCGCGGGCACGTCGAGCGAGCCCGAGCGCACGCCGCGCTCCTGGCCTCCGCCGTGCAGCACCGGCACCAGGTCGAGCTCGCGCCGCGCGAGGAGCGCTCCGACGCCGACCGGGCCGCCGAGCTTGTGCCCCGTGACGGTCATCGCGTCGAGCCCGGAGGCGGCGAAGTCGACCGGCACCTGCCCGACGGCCTGCACGGCGTCGGCGTGCACCGGGACGCCGTGGGCGTGCGCGAGCGCGACCACCTCGGCGAGCGGCTGCAGGGTGCCGACCTCGTTGTTCGCCCACATGACCGACACCAGGGCGGTCTGCCCGGCGTGCTCGGCGAGCTCGTCCCGCAGCGCGTCGAGGCGCACCCGGCCCTCGTCGTCGACGGGGAGCAGGACGATCTCCGCCCCCGCGTGCTCGGCCAGCCAGAACGCCGGGTCCAGCACCGCGTGGTGCTCCACGGCCGACACCAGGACGCGGCGCCGCGCCGGGTCCTGGGCGGTGCGGGCCCAGAACAGGCCCTTCACCGCGAGGTTGTCGGCCTCGGTGCCCCCGCCGGTCAGCAGCACCTCGCTGGGCCGCGCGCCGAGCGCCGCGGCCAGCGTCTCGCGGGCCTCCTCGACGGCGCGCCGGGCGGCCCGGCCCGCGGTGTGCAGGGACGAGGGGTTGCCGGTGCGGGACAGGTGCTCGACCAGGACGGCAGCCGCCTCCGGGAGCACGGGCGTCGTGGCCGCGTGGTCCAGATACGCGCTCACCCGCAGAAGTCTACGAATCGTTCTGTCAGGATGTGGCGCGTGAGTGCCGACGACGCGACGACGCCTCCGCTGGCCTTCAGCGGGCAACGGCTGGACTGGCGGGACCTCCCGCGGTCCGTCCGCACCCGGATCTCCGAGCTCGCGGGCGCCCAGGTGACGGCCGAGACCAGCGCGACCACCGGGTTCAGCCCGGGGTTCGCCGCGGTCCTCGAGCTGGCGGACGGGCGCGGCGTGTTCGTCAAGGCCGTGTCGCCCGAGCAGAACCCGGAGTCCCCGGAGCTGGCCCGGGCCGAGGTGCGCGCCGCCGCGGCGCTGCCGCCCCAGGTCCCCGCGCCGGCGCTGCTGTGGTCGGACGACGACGGCGACTGGGTGCTGCTGGGCTTCGAGGTGGCGCCCGGCCGGCCGCCGCTGCTCCCCTGGCGCCACGACGAGCTCGCCCTCGTGCTCGCGGCGCTGGACACGCTGGCCGAGGCCGAGCCGCTGCCGGGGCACGAGCTGCGCCCGAGCGCCGAGACGCTGGCCGGCGACTTCACCGGCTGGCGGACCATCGCGGACCGCCCCGGCGCGGACCTCGACGCGCTCGCCGCCCGGACCGGCGAGGCCGGCGCCTGGGTGCTCGCGCACCTGGACTCCCTGGTCGCCTGGGAGGACGACGCGCTCGCCGCCTGCGCGGGCAGCGCCCTGGTGCACGGCGACCTGCGCGCGGACAACGTCATGGTCGACCACGACCACGAGGGCGGCCGGGTCGCGCTGATCGACTGGCCGCACGCGAGCGTGGGCGCCCCGTGGCTGGACCTCGCGTTCATGCTGCCGAGCGTCGCGATGCAGGGCGGCGGCGAGCCGCAGGACCTGTTCTGGACCCGGCCGGCGTCGAAGGGCGTCGAGCAGGAGCGGCTGCGCGCCGCGGTCGCGGGGCTCGCGGGCTACTTCGTGCACGGCGCGCTGCAGCCCGCGCCGGTCGGCATCCCGAACCTGCGCCGGTTCCAGGGGGCCCAGGGCCGGCACGCGGTGGAGTGGCTCCGCGCGCTGGCCTGAGCCCCGGGCCGTCCCGCCCCGGGTCGGCCTCAGCCCTGCCGCAGCCGGCGGAGCTCCTCGGTCACCTGCGGGAGCACCGTGAACAGGTCCCCGACGATGCCGTAGTCGGCGATCTCGAAGATCGGCGCCTCCGGGTCGGGGTTGATCGCCACGATCGTCCCGGACGCCTGCATGCCGCCGCGGTGGTGCACCGCCCCGGACACGCCCGCGCCGATGTACAGCCGCGGCGACACGGTCACGCCGGTCTGCCCGATCTGGGTCTCGTGCCCGATCCAGCCCTCGTCGGTGGCGACGCGCGTCGAGCCGACCGCGCCGCCGACCTCGTCCGCGAGCACCTCGATCGGCGCGAAGTCGCCCTCGGTCCCCCGGCCGCCCACGACGACCACGTCGGCCGACGACAGGTCGGGCCGGTCCGAGGGTGCCGCGGGGGTGCGCCGCACGAGCGCCGCGCGGGTTGCCCGCTCGGACACGGCGAGCGCGCGGGTGCGCAGCTCGGGCGCGAGCGGCGCCTCCGCCTCGACGTGCCGGGACACCACCGCGCCGGCCTTGAGCAGCACGACGGCGAGGTCGGTCCGCACGGCGCACCGGGTGGTCCAGGTGCCCGCGAGCACGGTCTTCGACGCGACGACCCGGCCCTCGGCGTCCCGCTCGACCGCGGCGGCGTCGGTGACGACGCCCGCCCCGGTGGCGACGGCGAGCCGCGCGGCCGCCTCCTTGTTCTCGAAGGTCGACAGCGCGAGGAGCACCGTGGCACCGGTCTCCCGCACGGCGTCGGCGAGTGCCTCGGCGAGCACGGGGGTCAGCCGGGCGTCGACGGCGCCGGTGGACACCTGGTGCACGACGGCCACGCCGTGCCGGCCGAGGACGGGCAGCGCCGGGTCGACCGGCTCGTCGCCGACCCACAGGCCGTGCACCTCGCCGCCGTCGGCGAGGTCGCGGGCCGCCGTGGCCAGCTCGAGGACGCTGCCGCGCAGGGCGCCGGTCTCGGCGTGGTCCAGCAGGACGAGGACGGTCGCCATCAGAGGACCTCTCCGGTCGCGGGGATGGTGCGGACCAGGTCGCGCTCCAGCAGCCACGCGGCGAGCCGCGCGCCCGCCTGGCCGTCGTCGGTGACCAGCACCCGGTCGGTGCGCGGCGGCCGGGGCGCGGCCTCCAGCACCTCGGTGCGGGCCCCCGCGGTGCCCACGGTGGCCGGGTCGACGCCCAGGTCCGCGAGCGTCAGGGTCTCCACCGGCTTCTTGCGGGCGGCCATGATCCCCTGGAAGTTCGGGTAGCGCGGCTCGTTGGCGCGGTCGGTGACCGACACCAGCGCGGGCAGCGGCGCGGTGAGCTCCTCGACGGCGTGGTCCAGGTCGCGGCGCACCGTGACGGCACCGTCCGCGAGCGTGACCTCGGCGGCGAGCGTGAGCTGCGGCAGGTCGAGCGTGGCCGCGAGCGCCGCGGGCAGCAGCGAGGTCAGCCCGTCGAGGCCGGCCATGCCGGTGACGACCAGGTCGACCGGCGCCTGCTCCCCCAGCCGGCGCAGCACCGCGGCGAGCACGGCGGCGGTGCCGAACACGTCGGAGCCGGCGACGGCGTCGTCGAGCACGTGCACGGCCGCGTCGGCGCCCAGCTGCAGGCCACGGCGCACCGCGTCCTCGGCGTCGTCAGGGCCGACCGTCACCACGACGACCTCGGCCTCGTCGCCGGCGTCGCGCGCCTGCTCGGCCAGGACGACCGCGGCCTCGACCGCGTTCTCGTCCAGCTCGTTGATGGTGCCGTCGCCGCCGTCGCGGACGAGGCGCCCGTCGGCCCCCAGCGCGCGCTCGGACTGGATGTCGGGCACGTGCTTCACGCACACCACGATTCTCACCCCGGGAACGTTACCCGCCCCGCGGGAGCGGGTGCACGGGACCCGGTCCCCCGGGGCACCGCGCGCCACGCGGCACCGGAGTCCCAGGTCGCGGCCCCGCGGAGCCCCGCGTCCGGGCCACAATGGGGCGCGTGACCCCCGCCGCCCCGCACCCCGGCCCGCCGCCCCGCCTCGGGGTGCACGCGACCGACGACGGCGTCGAGGTCGGCGTGCTCGCGCCGCACGCGGACGCCGTCGACCTGTGCCTGCTCGACCCCGACCCGGCCGCGCCGACCGGGTGGGCCGAGCGCCGCGTCCGGCTCGACGGCCCGGACCTGGGCGTGTTCAGCGCGCGGGTCCCCGGCGTCCGGCCCGGCCAGCGGTACGGCCTGCGCGCGCACGGGCCCTGGGACCCGGGCGCCGGCCTGCGGTACAACCCGGCGAAGCTGCTGGTCGACCCGTACGCCCGCGGGCTGGTCGGCGAGGTGGACCACGGCCCGGCGACGTACGGGCACGTCGTCGACGACGCGCTGCGGGGCGACCCCGCCGGCGAGCCCGACCCCCGGGACTCGGTCGCGCACGTGCCGCACGCCGTCGTCCTGGACCGCCGCCCGGGACGCCGGGGCGCGGGGGACGCGGTGGACCCCGCCGCCAACCGGCCGCACACCCCGTGGACCGACACCGTCGTCTACGAGGCGCACGTCAAGGGCCTCACCGTCCGGCACCCCGAGCTGCCGCCGCACCTGCGCGGCACCTACGCGGCGCTCGGGCACCCGGCCATCGTCGACCACCTGCGCGCGCTCGGCGTCACGGCCCTCGAGCTGCTCCCGGTGCACGCGTTCTCCGCGGAGCCGCACCTCGTGCAGCGCGGCCTCACCAACTACTGGGGCTACAGCACGCTGGGCTTCTTCGCCCCGCACGCCCCGTACGCCACCGCCGCCGCGCGCGCCGCCGGGCCCGCCGCGGTGCTCGACGAGCTGCGCACCGCCGTGCACGCGCTGCACGAGGCGGGCATCGAGGTGCTCCTCGACGTCGTCTACAACCACACCTGCGAGGGCGGGCTGCCCGGCCAGCACCTGTCCTGGCGCGGCCTCGACTCCGCGGTGTACTACCTGCACGACGGCGCCCACCCGGCGGCCCTGGCGGACGTCACCGGGACCGGCAACACCCTCGACTTCCGGCGCCCCGAGGTCGTCCGGCTCGCGCTCGACTCGCTGCGGTACTGGGCGCAGGAGGTCGGCGTCGACGGCTTCCGGTTCGACCTGGCCGTGACCCTCGGGCGCGGGCACACCGGCTTCGACCCCGACCACCCGTTCCTGGTCGCCGCCGCCACCGACCCCGCCCTGCACGGGCTCAAGCTAATAGCCGAGCCCTGGGACGTCGGGCCGGGCGGCTGGCGGACCGGGCAGTTCCCGCCGCCGTTCGCCGAGTGGAACGACCGGTTCCGCAACTCCGTGCGGTCGTTCTGGCTCGCCGACCCGGCCCGCGCGGCCCACGGCCTGCCCGAGCACCGGGTCCGGGACCTCGCGACCCGGCTCGCCGGGTCCGTCGACCTGTTCGGGCGGTCCGACCCGCCGCTCGCCCGCGGCCCGCGCGCGTCGATCAACTACGTCACCGCGCACGACGGGTTCACCCTCGCCGACCTCGTCGCGTACGAGCACAAGCACAACGAGGCCAACGGCGAGCAGAACCGCGACGGCTCGGACGACAACCGGTCCTGGAACCACGGCGTCGAGGGGCACGTCGCCGCCGACTCCGTGGCCGCCGACATCGTGCCGCTGCGCCGCCGGTCGATCCGGAACCTGCTGGCGACCCTGCTGCTCGCCGCGGGCACGCCCATGCTCACCGCCGGCGACGAGCTCGGCCGCACCCAGCGCGGCAACAACAACGCGTACTGCCAGGACTCGCCGCTGTCCTGGGTGTCCTGGGACCTCGCGCCGTGGCGCCGGGACCTGCTGGCCACGGCCCGGCACCTCACCGCGCTGCGGCGGGCGCACCCGGCGCTGCGCAGCGCCCGGTTCTTCACCGGCCGCGCCGGTGCGGACGGGCGGCCGGACCTGGCCTGGTTCGACCCCGCGGGGGCGGTGTTCACCCACGAGCGGTGGCACGACGCGGACCTGCGGACGCTGCAGATGCTGCGCACCGCCGACGGCGACGCCGTGCTGCTGGTGGTCAACGGGTCGCTGGACCCGGTCGACGTGGTGCTGGCGGCCCCGGACGCGGAGGCCCCGGAGGCCGCGGAGGCGCCGGCGGCTCCCGTGGACGCGGGTGCGCCGGACGCGGGGACGACGTGGCGGCTCGCGTGGGACTCCACCTGGGAGCACCCCGGCGAGGCCGACACGGCCGACCTCAACGGCGCCCTGCACCAGCCCGCGGGCACCCGCGCGACGTTGGAGCCCCTGAGCCTCCGCGTCTACGTCGCCTGACCCGCGCCGCGCCCGGCCCCTCCCCGCCGAGAGAGGCCCCGCCGGCAGAGGTCCCCGCCGAGATAGGACCTCCCCGCCGAGATAGGACCGGCCTGGGCCCTATCTCGGGGCGACGGTCCTATCTCGGCGGGGGTTCGGCCGCCGACGGACGGTCAGCCCGCGTTCGCGACCAGGCCCACCTCGGCCACCGAGGCCAGGCCGTCGTGCCGCGGGACGACGCGCACGCTGTACCCGAACGGGCCGGACGCGTCGAGCACCAGGTCCCCGGCGAACCCGTAGCGGCCGCCCTCGTAGGTGTCCGCGAGCGCCAGCGGGTCGACGGTGAAGCCGTGCAGCTCGTCGGCCTCGGAGACCTTGCCGTGCACGACCTGGACCTCGACGTCCTCGGGCTTGAGATCACCGAGGGCGACGTAGGCCTTCACGTGCAGCGTGTCGCCGACCTGCGGCACCTCCCGGACGCCGCCGGACTCCACGTGGTCGACCCGCACGTGCTGCCAGCCGGACCGCACGCGGCCCTTCCAGGCGGCGAGCTCCCGCGCCCCGGCGTACGCCGAGTCGCCCGCGAGCGCCCGGCCGGCGACCGCCGCCGGCGCGTACAGCCGCTCGACGTAGTCGGCGACCATCCGGGTGGCCTGGACCTTCGGGCCGAGCGTGGCCAGCGTGTGCCGCACCATCTCCAGCCAGCGACCCGGCAGCCCGCGCTCGTCGCGGTCGTAGAACCGCGGCGCCACCTGGTGCTCGATCAGCTCGTACAGCGCGGCGGCCTCGAGGTCGTCGCGCCGGTCGGGGTCCTCGACGCCGTCGGCGGTCGGGATGGCCCAGCCGTTCTCGCCGTCGAACCACTCGTCCCACCACCCGTCGAGGATGGACAGGTTGAGCCCGCCGTTGAGCGCCGCCTTCATGCCGGACGTGCCGCAGGCCTCGAGCGGGCGCAGCGGGTTGTTCAGCCAGACGTCGCAGCCCGGGTAGAGGGTCTGGGCCATCGCGATGTCGTAGTTCGGCAGGAACACGATGCGGTGCCGCACCCCGGCGTCGTCGGCGAACCGGACGAGCTGCTGGATGAGCCGCTTTCCCTGGTCGTCGGCGGGGTGCGACTTGCCGGCGATGACGAGCTGCACGGGCCGCTCGGGGTGCGTGAGCAGGGCGCGGAGCCGCTCGGGGTCGCGCAGCATGAGGGTGAGCCGCTTGTAGGTCGGCACCCGGCGCGCGAACCCGATGGTCAGCACGTCCGGCGACAGCACGTCGTCCACCCAGCCGAGCTCGGCCGGGCTCGCGCCGCGCTGCGCCCAGGAGTGCCGCACCCGGCGCCGGGCGTCCGCGACGAGCTGCGCGCGCAGCGTCCGCCGCATCCCCCACAGCTCCTCGTCGGTGATCGCGTCGGTGCGCAGCCAGCCGACGCCCGCGGCGATCTCCTCGCCGGACAGCCGCTCGGCCGCGAGGTCGGACAGCCGCCGGTCGACCCAGGTCGGGGCGTGCACGCCGTTCGTCACCGAGGTGATCGGCACCTCGACGTCGTCGAAGCCCGGCCACAGGCCGTTGAACATGCCGCGGGACACCTCGCCGTGCAGCAGCGAGACGCCGTTGGCGCGGCCGCCGAGCCGCAGGCCCATGACGGCCATGTTGAACATCGTCGGGTCGCCGCCCGGGTAGTCCTCGGCGCCGAGCGCGAGCACGCGCTCCACCGGGACGCCGGCCGCGGCGTTCGCGCCGCCGAAGTACCGCTGCACCAGCCCGGCCTCGAACCGGTCGATGCCGGCCGGCACGGGGGTGTGCGTGGTGAACACGGTGGCCGCGCGGACGGCCTCGAGCGCCTCGTCGAACCCGAGGCCCGCGCCCGTCACCAGCTCGCGGATCCGCTCGACGCCCAGGAACCCGGCGTGGCCCTCGTTGGTGTGGTAGACCTCCGGCTCCGGCGCGCCGGTCAGCCGGGACCACACGCGTAGCGCGCGCACGCCGCCCACGCCGAGCAGCAGCTCCTGCTGCAGCCGGTGCTCGCCGCCGCCGCCGTACAGCCGGTCGGTCACCTTGCGGGCGGCCTCGTCGTTCTCGGGCACGTCGGAGTCGAGCAGCAGCAGCGGCACCCGGCCGACCGTCGCCGTCCAGACGTGCGCGTGCAGCGTGCGGTCGCCCGGCAGCGCGATGGACACGACCGCGGGGGTGCCGTCGTGCTCGCGGACCAGGGTGAGCGGCATGCCGTCGGGGTCGAGCAGCGGGTAGCTCTCCTGCTGCCAGCCGTCCCGGGTGAGCGACTGCTTGAAGTAGCCGGCGCCGTACAGCAGCCCGACGCCGATCACCGGCACGCCCAGGTCGGACGCGCTCTTCAGGTGGTCGCCGGCCAGGATGCCGAGGCCGCCGGAGTACTGCGGCAGCACGGCGGTGATGCCGAACTCCGGGGAGAAGTAGCCGATCGCGGCGGGCAGCGACGGGTCGGAGGCCTGCCGGCGCTGGTACCAGCGCGGCGCCTCCAGGTACTCGTGCAGGTCCGCCGTCGCCGCACGCACCGCGGCCACGACGTCGGGGGCGGCGGCCAGCTCGGCCAGCCGCTCCGGGCGCAGGGCGCCGAGCAGCGCGACCGGGTCGCCGTGCACCTCGTCCCACAGCGCGGGGTCGATGCGGGCGAACAGGTCGCGGGTCGGCGCGTGCCAGGACCAGCGCAGGTTGTGGGCGAGCTCGTCCAGGTCGGCGAGCTCGGCGGGCAGCGAGGTGCGGACGGTGAAACGGCGGATGGCTCTCACGCGACCGAGCCTATGCACGGCGGGGCCGCCCGGAACAGCACCTGGGTCCTATTCGTGCACGCCACCCACGAGGTCGGCCGTCCGGATGGCTGGGCCCGGCACCAGTGGATAGGTTCGGTCCCGTGACGTCGACACCCTCGCCGCGCCAGCCCGCGTCCCGTCCCGCCCGGCCGTCGCGCGCGACCTCCGCGGCCACCGACGTGCCGCCCCCCACGACCACCGCACCGGTCCCCGGACCCGCGCCCGCCGCCGCGGCCGACCCGGCCCCCGCGCCGACCCGCCGCGCCCGCAAGGCCGCGAGCCCCGCCAAGGCGGTCGCCACCGCCGAGGCGGTCGCGGAGGCGGCCCCACCCGACCACGCGCCCATCGGCCGGATCCCGGTCGTGGACGTCTCCCCCGTCGCCGAGGCCGGCCGCTGGCCCGCCAAGGCGACGGTCGGCGAGGCGGTGCCGGTCCGCGCCACCGTGTTCCGCGAGGGGCACGACGCCTGCGCCGCCACCGCGGTGCTCGTCGGCCCCGACGGCACCGACCGCGCCCGCGCGACGATGGTCGACATCGCCCCCGGCCTGGACCGGTACGAGGCCCACCTGGTGCCCGACGAGGCCGGGGCCTGGGGCTTCCGCGTCGAGGGCTGGTCCGACCCGTTCGGCACCTGGGCGCACGACGCGCCGCTCAAGGTCGGCGCGGGCGTGGACGTCGAGCTCGTCCTCGAGGAGGGCGCCCGCCTGCTGGCCCGCGCCGCCGACCGGACCGCCGACGACGCCGGGGCCGCGATCCCCGAGGCCGACGCGCGGGTGCTCCGGGACGCCGCCACCGCGCTGCGCGACGACTCCCGCCCCGCGGAGGCCCGGCTCGCCGCCGGCCTGTCCGCCGAGGTGCGCGCCGCGCTCGCGGCCCACCCGGTCCGCGAGCTGGTCAGCCCGTCGCCCACCTACCCGCTGGTCGTCGACCGCCCGCTGGCCCTCGCCGGCTCCTGGTACGAGATCTTCCCGCGGTCGATCGGCGCCACCTACGACGACGCCACCGGCACCTGGACCACCGGCACGCTGCGCACCGCCGCCGAGGACCTGCCGCGGATCGCCGGCCTCGGGTTCGACGTCGTCTACCTGACGCCGATCCACCCGATCGGCACCACGCACCGCAAGGGCCGCAACAACACGCTGGACGCGAAGCCGGGCGACCCGGGCTCGCCGTACGCGATCGGCTCGCCGGACGGCGGGCACGACGCGATCGACCCGTCGCTGGGTACGTTCGAGGACTTCGACGCGTTCGTCGCCGCCGCCCGCGACCAGGGCCTGGAGGTGGCGCTGGACCTGGCGCTGCAGTGCTCCCCCGACCACCCGTGGGTCGCCGAGCACCCGGAGTGGTTCACGACCCGGCTGGACGGGACGATCGCGTACGCGGAGAACCCGCCGAAGAAGTACCAGGACATCTACCCCCTGAACTTCGACAACGACCCCGAGGGCATCGCGGCCGAGATCCGCCGCGTCCTGCAGGTCTGGATCGACCACGGCGTCACCGCGTTCCGCGTGGACAACCCGCACACCAAGCCGCTGTCGTTCTGGCAGTGGCTGCTGGCGGACGTCCGCGCCGCGCACCCCGAGGTCGTGTTCCTGTCCGAGGCGTTCACCCGCCCCGCGATGATGCTCAACCTGGCCCGGGTCGGCTTCCACCAGTCGTACACGTACTTCACCTGGCGGAACACCAAGGAGGAGGTCGCCGAGTACCTCGCGGAGGTGTCCGGCGAGCAGGGCTCGTGGATGCGGCCGTCGTTCTGGCCGACGACCCACGACATCCTCACGCCGTACATGCAGACCGGCGGCACCGCCGGCTTCGCGGTGCGGGCGGTGCTCGCCGCGCTCGGCTCGCCGACCTGGGGCATCTACTCGGGCTACGAGCTCGTCGAGGACGTGCCGCGGCCCGGCGTCGAGGAGCAGATCGACAACGAGAAGTACGAGTTCAAGCCCCGGGACTGGGCGGCCGCGGAGCCGCTCGGCATCGCCCGGCTGCTGCGCTCGCTCAACGAGATCCGCCGGGCGCACCCCGCGCTGCGCCAGCTGCGCAACCTCACGGTGCACCCGACGTCGGACCCGTCGCTCGTCGCGTTCTCCCGGCACCTGCCGGCGCACCTGTCGCCGACCGGCGCGGACGACACGGTCCTGGTCGTCGTCAACCTCGACCCGCGCTCGGCGCACGACGGCGTCGTCGACCTGGACCTGGCCGCGCTCGGGCTCGACCCGGACGCCCGGTTCGTCGCGCACGACGTGCTGTCCCAGGAGGTCTACGCCTGGGACGCCCACCCGTGGGTGCGGCTCGACCCGTACAGCCGGGTCGCGCACGTGATCCAGGTGGAGCGGGTGTGACCCCGGCGGGGGCGACGGGCGGCACGCCGGTGCCGTCCGCGACGGGGGGCGTCCCGACGGTGTCGGGTGCGGGCGGCCACGTGCCGCACGGCGCCGCGGGGGCCCCGGCCACGGGCGCCATCGCCACGACCGCGCTGCCCGCGCGCCGGCAGCCGCCGGTGCCGGGCACCGAGCACGGCGGGCTCAGCGACGACCCGGAGTGGTACCGCACCGCGGTGTTCTACGAGGTGATGATCCGGTCGTTCTCCGACTCGGACGGCTCGGGCTCGGGCGACCTCAAGGGGCTCACGGCGCGGCTCGACTACCTGCAGTGGCTCGGTGTCGACTGCCTGTGGCTGCCGCCGTTCTACCCGTCCCCGCTGCGCGACGGCGGCTACGACGTGTCGGACTACACCGCGGTCGCCGCGCAGTACGGCACGCTCGAGGACTTCACCGACCTGGTCGCCGCGGCGCACGAGCGCGGGATGCGCGTCGTCGTCGACCTGGTGATGAACCACTCCTCCGACCAGCACCCGTGGTTCCAGGCGTCCCGGTCCGACCCCGAGGGCCCGTACGGCGACTTCTACGTGTGGTCCGACGACAACACGCGGTACCAGGACGCGCGGATCATCTTCGTCGACACCGAGACGTCCAACTGGACGTTCGACCCGGTGCGCCGGCAGTACTTCTGGCACCGGTTCTTCAGCCACCAGCCCGACCTCAACTTCGACAACCCGCGGGTGGTCGAGGCGATGTTCGACGTCGCGCGGTTCTGGCTGCGCGTCGGCGTCGACGGCTTCCGGCTGGACGCGGTGCCGTACCTGTTCGAGCGGGACGGGACCAACTGCGAGAACCTCCCGGAGACCCACCGGTTCCTCCGCGACCTGCGCGCGATGATCGACCGGGAGTTCCCGGGCCGGATCATGCTCGCGGAGGCCAACCAGTGGCCCGAGGACGTCGTGCACTACTTCGGCACCGAGGCCGAGCCCGAGTGCCACATGTGCTTCCACTTCCCGGTGATGCCGCGCATCTACTACTCGCTGCGCGACCAGCGGGCGACGTCGATCGTCGACATCCTCGCGGACACCCCGGCCATCCCCGGCGGCGGCCAGTGGAGCACGTTCCTGCGGAACCACGACGAGCTCACGCTCGAGATGGTGTCCACCGAGGAGCGCGCGTCGATGTACGGCTGGTACGCGCCCGACTCCCGGATGCGCGCCAACATCGGCATCCGGCGGCGGCTCGCGCCGCTGCTCGACGACTCCCGCAAGGAGATCGAGCTCGCGCACGCGCTCCTGCTGTCCCTGCCCGGGTCGCCCTGCCTGTACTACGGCGACGAGATCGGCATGGGCGACAACATCTGGCTCGCCGACCGCGACGCCGTGCGCACCCCGATGCAGTGGACGCCCGACCGGAACTCCGGCTTCTCCACGTCCGACCCCGGCAAGCTCTACCTGCCGGTGATCCAGTCGCTCGTGCACCACTACAACAACGTGAACGTCGAGGCGCAG
Organism: Cellulomonas sp. GbtcB1; assembly: GCF_019091725.1. Taxonomy (NCBI): domain Bacteria; kingdom Bacillati; phylum Actinomycetota; class Actinomycetes; order Micrococcales; family Cellulomonadaceae; genus Cellulomonas; species Cellulomonas sp. GbtcB1. The sequence goes on from NZ_JAGXJG010000001.1 coordinate 120,435, forward strand.
CTCGCCCAGACCACGTCGCTGCTGCACTGGGTGCGCGGCATGCTCATGGTGCGGCGGCAGCACCCGGCGCTCGGCCGCGGGTCGTTCGAGGTCGTGCCCGGGGACAACGACGCGGTGCTGTCGTTCCTGCGCCGGGACGCCGGCGAGACGCTGCTGTGCGTCGCGAACCTCGCCTCGACCGCGCGGGCGTCGACGCTGCGGCTGCCCCCGGAGCTGGCCGGCGCGACGCTGCAGGACGTGTTCGGCGGCGCCAAGTTCCCCGACGTCGGTCCCGACGGCACCGCGACGTTCACGCTCGGCTCGCGCGACTTCTACTGGCTGGCGGTGACGACGGCATGACCGAGCGACGGGTGGCCCACGAGGACCGGGACGACGCGCTGGCGGCGCTGCTGGCGCCCTGGCTCCCGGGACGGCGCTGGTTCCCGATCAAGGGGGTCGACGCGCGGGTCACCGCGATCGGCGGACTCACCCTCGCCGACCCGGAGGGCGCCGCGGACGTGCGGCTCCTGCTGCTGCGCGCCGAGGGCGGCGGCACCGGCGCCGTGCTCCAGGTGCCGGTCGTGCTCGGCGGAGACGTGGTCGACGGGGACGCGGCGCTGATCGGGCGGCTGCCCGACGGCACCGCGGTCGTCGACGGCGCCGGCCGCCCGGAGTTCGAGCGGGCGTGGCTCGCCGCCGCGGACCGCCCCGAGGGCGCGGCACCGGCGGACGGCGACGCGCTGGGCGCGCTCGGCGACCCGAAGGTCGTGCCGGGCGAGCAGTCCAACACCTCGGTGATCCTGCCCGGGGCCGGCCCCGACGGCAGCACCGCCATGCTCAAGGTGTTCCGCGGCCTCACCGAGGGCGACAACCCGGACGTCGACGTCCCGCGCGCGCTCGCCGAGGTCGGCTGGACGCACGTGCCGCGGCCGTTGGCCTGGCTCGGCGCCGAGTGGCCGGACGGCGACGGCACCGCGCACGGGCACCTCGGCGTGCTGAGCGCGTTCGTCCCGGGCGCGCACGACGGGTTCGAGCTCGCGTGCGACTTCGCGCGGCGCGGCGAGTCGTTCGCCGACCTCGCCGAGGACCTCGGGGAGGTCGTCGGGCAGATGCACCGGGCGCTGACGCGGGCCCTGCCGGACGACGTGCTGCCGGCGGACGGGGCGGGGGCGGGCGGGGCGGCGGACGCGGGCGCCCCCGCCGCCGGGTCGTCCACGGGCCGGCACGCCGCCGACCCCGAGCCGGGCCTGTCCCCCGCCGCCGCCCGGGTCGCCGACGCGCTCGCCGCGCGGTTCGCGTGGGCGAGCGGGATCGTGCCGGAGCTCGAGGGGTTCGCCGACCCCGTCGCGGCCCTCGCCGAGCGCACCCGGCTGCTCGGCGACGTGCCGCACCGGCAGCGCGTGCACGGCGACCTGCACCTCGGGCAGGTGCTCCGCGGCGACGACACCTGGTACGTCCTCGACTTCGAGGGGGAACCGCTGCTCCCCGTCGCGCAGCGCACCCGACCCGACCTCGCGCTCCGCGACGCCGCGGGCATGCTCCGGTCCTTCGACTACGCGGCGGCCGTCGGCGACGCGCCCGCCGCGTGGACGGAGGTGGCGCGCGCCGCCTTCCTCGCCGGGTACTCGGCGGAGAGCGGCGACCTCGACCCGGGCACCCGCGCGCACCTGCTCCGGGTGCTCGAGCTCGACAAGGCGCTGTACGAGGCCGTGTACGAGGCGCGCAACCGCCCCGACTGGCTGCCGATACCGCTCGCGGGGGTGCAGCGGCTGATCGGCTGATCGGCTGATCGCCCGATCGGCCGATCGGGCGGGTCGGGCTCCCGCCGGTGCCGGGTCCGCCCGGGCGGCGCGCGGCCGGCGCTGCGGGTCGGCCGGTCGGCGACGCCGGGGCCGGACCGCCTGGCAGACTGCCCGGCGTGAGCCCCGCGACCCCGGCCGGCCTGCCCGGCGTGCCCGCGCCCGCGCCGACGCACGTGCTGCTCGTCGGCGACTCCGTCACGGACTGCGGCCGCCGCGCCGACCCCGAGGGCCTGGGCGACGGCTACGTCCGGCTGCTCGCCGAGGGGCCGCTGCGCGGCTGCCGCGTCACCAACCGCGGCGTCGGCGGCGACAGGGCCGTCGACCTGGCCGCGCGCTGGCAGGCGGACGTCCTCGCCGAGCGGCCCGACGTGCTGTCCGTCGCCGTCGGGATCAACGACACCTGGCGCCGCTACGACCGCGGAGCGACGACGCCCGCCGAGGCCTTCGAGGCCACCTACCGCGGGCTGCTCGGGTCCGCCCTCGCCGCCGGGGTGCGGCGCCTGGTCCTCGTCGAGCCGTTCGTCGTGCCCGTGGCCGCGGAGCAGGAGCGCTGGTGGGACGAGGACCTCGGCGCGAAGGTCGCCGTCGTGCACCGGCTCGCCGCCGAGCACGGCGCCGTCCTCGTCCCGGCGGGGACGCATCTCGCGGCCCTCGCGGCGGAGCACGGCGCCGCGGCGCTGGCGGCCGACGGCGTGCACCCGACGCCCGCCGGGCACCGGGCGCTGGCGGACCTGTGGTGGGCCGCCGCGGGCGGGGCGGTCCTCCGGGACTGAGTGCCGCCGCCCGGCTTCGCGACGTCTGGCTGCGCGAACGCCCGGGTGGTGGTTGGGTGGGGACATGAACCGCCCGGCCGAGACGTCGCCCGTCACCGTCGACCACGACACGCTGCGCGCCGTCGCCTCCGGCACGCACCACGACCCGCACTCCGTGCTGGGTGCGCACCTCACCCCGAGCGGTCTCGTCGTGCGGACCCTGCGCCCGCTCGCCGACGCCGTCGAGGTGGTGACCACCACCGGCAGCACCCCCGCCGAGCACGAGAAGGACGGCATCTGGGTCGCGCTGCTGCCCGAGACGCAGGTGGTCGACTACCGCCTCGACGTCACCTACGGCGCGGACACCCAGCGGGTCGACGACCCGTACCGCTACCTGCCCACGGTCCAGGAGCTCGACCGGCACCTCATCAAGGAGGGCCGGCACGAGCAGCTGTGGACCGTCCTCGGCGCGAACGTGCACCGCTACCCCGGCACCCTCGGCGACGTGGTCGGCACCGCGTTCGCCGTCTGGGCGCCGAACGCGCGGGCCGTGCGGGTCGTGGGCGACTTCAACCACTGGCAGGGCGCCCAGCACGCCATGCGCTCCCTCGGCGAGTCCGGCGTCTGGGAGCTGTTCGTCCCCGGGGTCGGTGCCGGCACCCGGTACAAGTTCGAGATCATCGGCGCCGACGGCACCTGGCGCCAGAAGGCCGACCCGCTCGCCAAGGGCACCGAGGTCCCGCCGGCCACCGCGTCCGTCGTCGTGGAGTCCGAGTTCACCTGGGGCGACCAGGACTGGATCGACCAGCGCCGCTCGCACGACCCGCACTCCGGCCCGATGAGCATCTACGAGGTGCACCTCGGCTCCTGGCGGCAGGGCCTGTCCTACCGCGAGCTCGCCGACCAGCTCACCGCGTACGTCCTCGAGATGGGCTTCACCCACGTCGAGTTCCTGCCCGTCTCCGAGCACCCGTTCGGCGGCTCCTGGGGCTACCAGGTCTCGTCGTACTACGCGCCGACCTCCCGGTTCGGCCACCCCGACGACTTCCGGCACCTCGTCGACACCCTGCACCGCGCCGGCATCGGCGTCCTGCTCGACTGGGTGCCCGCGCACTTCCCCAAGGACGAGTGGGCGCTCGCGCGGTTCGACGGCACCCCGCTCTACGAGCACCCGGACCCGCAGCGCGGCGAGCAGCTCGACTGGGGCACCTACGTCTTCAACTTCGGCCGCAACGAGGTGAAGAACTTCCTCGTCGCGAACGCCACCTACTGGCTCGAGGAGTTCCACGCCGACGGCCTGCGCGTCGACGCCGTCGCCTCGATGCTCTACCTCGACTACTCGCGCGAGCCCGGCCAGTGGACCCCCAACGTGCACGGCGGCCGCGAGAACCTCGAGGCGATCGCGTTCCTCCAGGAGGCCAACGCCACCGCCTACCGGCGGACCCCGGGCGTCATGATGATCGCCGAGGAGTCCACCGCGTGGCCCGGCGTCACCACGCCCACGAGCGGCGGCGGCCTCGGCTTCGGCCTCAAGTGGAACATGGGCTGGATGAACGACACGCTCCGCTACCTCGCGGAGCTGCCGATCAACCGCCGGTACCACCACCACGAGGCGACGTTCTCGCTCGTGTACGCGTTCTCCGAGCAGTTCGTCCTGCCAATCAGCCACGACGAGGTCGTGCACGGCAAGGGCTCCGTCATGCGCAAGATGCCCGGCGACGACTGGCAGCAGCGCGCCGGCGTCCGCGCCCTGCTCGCCTACCAGTGGTCGCACCCCGGCAAGCAGCTCATCTTCATGGGCACCGAGTTCGCCCAGGGCACCGAGTGGGCCGAGTCCCGCTCGCTCGACTGGTACCTGCTCGACCACGCGCCGCACCGCGGCGTCCAGGCGGCCGTCCGGGACATCAACCGGTTCTACCGCTCGCACTCCGCGATGTGGGCGCTCGACCACTCCCCCCAGGGGTTCGAGTGGATCGACGCCAACGACGCCGACCGGAACGTCCTCGCGTACCTGCGCCGCGACGACCGCGGCAACGTCGTCGCCGTCGTCGTGAACTTCTCCGGCGTGCCGCACGAGGACTACCGACTGGCCCTCCCCCAGGGCGGCACGTGGATCGAGGCGGTCAACACCGACGCCGAGGAGTACGGCGGCTCCGGCGTCGGCAACCTCGGCGAGGTCCAGGCCCGGCCGGAGCCGCACCACGGGCGCGCGTTCTCGGCGACCCTGCGCGTCCCGCCCCTGGGCGTCCTGTACCTGGTCCCGGCGTAGCGCGACGCGGCCGGGCCGGCGGCGGGAGCGCCAACCGGTCGCACGGGGCGCGCGGCGCCGACGTCACGCAGGGCGAGGCGGCGGCGTGGCGGCGTGGCGGTGCAGCTCGCGACGCAGCCGAGTGGCGCCGTGGCGGTGCAGCTCGCGACGCAGCCGAGCGGCGGCGTGGCGGCGTAGTTCGCGACGCAGCCGAGTGGCGGCGTGGCTGACCCAGCCGCTGCGAGCCGCCGGGACCTCGGGCGTCACCCCGCAGCGCGACGTGCCGCCGGGAAGGCGACTCGGCTGTCGGCGGCCTGCGCCGCGCAGCCGAGACCTGCCGTCTCGACACCGGGCCTCGCCCGGGTGCGCCGAGTCTCCAGCTCGGGGCTGCGAGTGGCCGCGCTGCGACAGTCCGTCGGAGGAGACTCGCCGAGCCTGTGGCTGATCCGCGCGGCGATCACATGCGCCGAGTGGGCAGCAGATGCTGCTCACGATGAGCGAGTATGGACATCAAGTGCCCGCTGGGCGGGAGCGTCGGGACAGCGCACGGCGCTCCCAGCCGGCTGACGTCGCGCGAACGTCGAGACCGGCTCAGCCGCTGCGTCGGCGCCGCCCGCCCAGCAGATGCTGACTTCGACCTTCCCCTGAGGGCGACGCCTGCCCGCCCAGCGCGCGCGCCCGAGACGTGAGGTGTGAGGTGAGGAGCGTCCAAGACGCGCCCCGCGGGCATACGGCGCACGCCGAGATGGCAACTCTCGGCTGTCCGTTCGTGTGCGGACACAGCCGACAGTTGCCATCTCGGCGGGGGCGACCCGCCCACACGCGGGCTGCCGTCCGAACGGACGGCCGCGCACCGCCCGTCGAGCGGGCAGTAGATGCTGCCTTCGACGCGCGGAAGGCAGCATCTACTGCCCACTCGGCGCAAAGACAGGACCGCGCGCGGCTCGCGTTCGACCCCAGGGTGCTCGGGTGGGCACGGCCAGCTGGGTCCGCGCGGCGGGCCCCCGAAGCCGGCACGTCCTGCGGACGGGCGCGGCCGGCACAGGCACGTCCCGCGGATGGGCGCGGCCGGAACTGGCGGGTCTCGCCGCTCGTGCGCACTTCCCGGGCCCCGCGGCGGTGCGAGGACGGCGTGCGGCGACCGCACCGGGCGCAGCCAGCCCACTGGGCAGCCGTCCGGGGCGCTTCCCGGGAAACAGAAAGAGCCACCCCCGAAGGGGTGGCTCTTTCTGAAATGATGTCCGGCGGCGTCCTACTCTCCCACACCCTGGCGAGTGCAGTACCATCGGCGCTGAAGGGCTTAGCTTCCGGGTTCGGAATGGGACCGGGCGTTTCCCCTTCGCTATGACCGCCGTAACTCTGTCGAACAGTCAAACACGGGACACCCTCAGGATTCGAGGGTGCGTGTTCGTGGTTCGGGAACCGCACAGTGGACGCGTAGCACAAAGTATGAGTGGTGAAGTTGTCGGCTTATTAGTACCGGTCAGCTGCGGCAGTCGTTAGTCCTGCCTTCCACATCCGGCCTATCTACCCGGTGGTCTAGCCGGGAGCCTCTCGGGGCAAGCCCCGTGGAAACCTCATCTTGAAGCAGGCTTCCCGCTTAGATGCTTTCAGCGGTTATCCCTTCCGAACGTAGCCAACCAGCCGTGCTCCTGGCGGAACAACTGGCACACCAGAGGTTCGTCCGTCCCGGTCCTCTCGTACTAGGGACAGCCCTTCTCAAGTTTCCTGCGCGCGCAGCGGATAGGGACCGAACTGTCTCACGACGTTCTAAACCCAGCTCGCGTACCGCTTTAATGGGCGAACAGCCCAACCCTTGGGACCTACTCCAGCCCCAGGATGCGACGAGCCGACATCGAGGTGCCAAACCATGCCGTCGATATGGACTCTTGGGCAAGATCAGCCTGTTATCCCCGGGGTACCTTTTATCCGTTGAGCGACGGCGCTTCCACAAGCCACCGCCGGATCACTAGTTCCGACTTTCGTCCCTGCTCGACCTGTCAGTCTCACAGTCAAGCTCCCTTGTGCACTTGCACTCGCCACCTGATTGCCAACCAGGCTGAGGGAACCTTTGAGCGCCTCCGTTACATTTTAGGAGGCAACCGCCCCAGTTAAACTACCCACCAGGCACTGTCCCTGATCCGGATCACGGACCGAGGTTAGATGTCCAGAGCGACCAGAGTGGTATTTCAACGTTGACTCCACCGACACTGGCGTGCCGGCTTCACAGTCTCCCACCTATCCTACACAAGCCGCACCGAACACCAATACCAAGCTATAGTAAAGGTCCCGGGGTCTTTCCGTCCTGCTGCGCGTAACGAGCATCTTTACTCGTAGTGCAATTTCGCCGAGTTCGCGGTTGAGACAGCGGAGAAGTCGTTACGCCATTCGTGCAGGTCGGAACTTACCCGACAAGGAATTTCGCTACCTTAGGATGGTTATAGTTACCACCGCCGTTTACTGGGGCTTAAATTCTGAGCTTCGCCTTGCGGCTGACCCGTCCTCTTAACCTTCCAGCACCGGGCAGGCGTCAGTCCGTATACATCGTCTTGCGACTTCGCACGGACCTGTGTTTTTAGTAAACAGTCGCTTCTCCCTGGTCTCTGCGGCCCTCCACGCTTCCCGGGCAAGCCGGTACACGCTTCAGGCCCCCCTTCTCCCGAAGTTACGGGGGCATTTTGCCGAGTTCCTTAACCACGATTATCTCGATCGCCTTGGTATTCTCTACCTGACCACCTGAGTCGGTTTAGGGTACGGGCGGCTAGAACCTCGCGTCGAAGCTTTTCTCGGCAGCATAGGATCACCCTCTTCCAGCATACGCTGTCACCATCGGCTCTCAGGCTATGTGAGTGGCGGATTTGCCTACCACTCGCCCTACGACCTTGGACGTGGACTACCATCGCCACGCCGGGCTACCTTCCTGCGTCACTCCTGTTAATACGCTTACCTACTACCGGTTCGGGTCACGTGCTCCATGCGGCGGTGACTCCCGAAGGAGTCGGTGCCGCACTTCGGACGTTTAGCATCACCGGGCTCGGTATGGGCGGTTCTTCGCCGGTACGGGAATATCAACCCGTTGTCCATCGACTACGCCTGTCGGCCTCGCCTTAGGTCCCGACTTACCCAGGGCGGATTAGCCTGGCCCTGGAACCCTTGGTCATTCGGCGGACGGGTTTCTCACCCGTCATTCGCTACTCATGCCTGCATTCTCACTCGTGTAGCGTCCACCACTGGGTCACCCCGCAGCTTCACCCGCTACACGACGCTCCCCTACCCATCCACACGCCTGAACCACGAAGGCTTAGCGCAATGTGTGAATGCCACAGCTTCGGCGGTATACTTGAGCCCCGCTACATTGTCGGCGCGGAATCACTTGACCAGTGAGCTATTACGCACTCTTTCAAGGGTGGCTGCTTCTAAGCCAACCTCCTGGTTGTCTGTGCAACTCCACATCCTTTCCCACTTAGCATACGCTTAGGGGCCTTAGCTGGTGGTCTGGGCTGTTTCCCTCTCGACTACGGAGCTTATCCCCCGCAGTCTCACTCCCGCGCTCTCACTTACCGGCATTCGGAGTTTGGCTAACGTCAGTAACCTGGTGGGGCCCATCGGCTATCCAGTAGCTCTACCTCCGGCAAGAAACACGCGAGGCTGCACCTAAATGCATTTCGGGGAGAACCAGCTATCACGAAGTTTGATTGGCCTTTCACCCCTAACCACAGGTCATCCCCCCGGTTTTCAACCCAGGTGGGTTCGGTCCTCCACGCGGTCTTACCCGCGCTTCAACCTGCCCATGGCTAGATCACTTCGCTTCGGGTCTAGAGCACGCGACTACGGTCGCCCTATTCGGACTCGCTTTCGCTACGGCTTCCCCACACGGGTTAACCTCGCCACGTACCACTAACTCGCAGGCTCATTCTTCAAAAGGCACGCCGTCACCCCTGCTAGGGAGGCTCCGACGGATTGTAGGCACACGGTTTCAGGTACTATTTCACTCCCCTCCCGGGGTACTTTTCACCTTTCCCTCACGGTACTTGTCCGCTATCGGTCACTAGGTAGTATTTAGGCTTAGCAAGTGGTCTTGCCAGATTCACACGGGATTTCTCGGGCCCCGTGCTACTTGGGATCCCCCTCGGGAGGCCACGTGATTTCGTCTACGGGGGTACCACCCTCTGTGCCGGGCCTTTCAATGCCCTTCGACTATCACGAGACTTTCTGACTCCCTGCTGGTTCGGCAGAACCAGCCGAAGGGTCCCACAACCCCGCATGCGCAACGCCTGCCGGCT